>NZ_JALQDD010000037.1:0-118560 GCF_023631405.1 Caballeronia sp. GAWG2-1 | reverse complement strand
CTTCTCTCGTTGATTCTTGCCGATAACGTCCGAGCCTCAACGAGAGGACCGTATCTCCTTGCGGCCCTCTGGGTGAACTGCTTTTTTTGGCCCGCTCTTTAGCGGGCTTTTTTCGTTGGCTGTCGCACGGTATTGAGTTGGAAGCTGATGACTCTCCGAAGAGTCCTCCACTGTCTCTCCGAGCTGATGCTCTTCGCTCTTTACTTGCCGGCGAAAAAAAGGCGTTCGTTACTTACTACAGCCGTTGCGTCCCTTAGCCTGCCAGACAAACCTCAATTCCTTGACTCGTTTCTAGCGTGGCCGAAACGTCGGTTTCGCTTCGTTTCGCGTGGAGGCTATGAAAAGACGACTGTCTCGGTTCTCAACTCGAGTGCGAGGGTTTGCCTGGCAGAAGCGCTCATCCGCGAGCGCTATATCGGCGGACACCGGTCACGCACTTGTCTGTCGCGCTACGCTGCTGGTGGACCACTCCTGCGCTCCCTTCTAGCGTCAAGACGAAACACCGTTTCGCCGCCCAACACAAAAGCAAGGTTGCTGTCCAACAAATGCCCAATCATGTTCCAAAAAAATGCAAGTATCGTTAAATTGACGCTTAAGAACCAAGACGGGCATCCGTTAACTCAGTTTCTCTCAAAGAACATGGTCCTCGGGTTAAAGACATGTTCATTCTGGCCGCCCCGCTTTGCGGGCGGCTTTTTTTTGCCGGAAGTAGTAAGGGCTTTTGCTATGGAAACGGCGAGGTGCCGAGAACGCGAGAACGGACGCTCGGTAGGCAGGAATGCAGGCGAACTGATCTGGACGCCAGGATCAACCGACTATACAAACAACGCTATGGTCCAGTTCCTTCACTGATTTAACAGACACCGTCCAGCATAGCCGTCCGAATAACCGAGAATTCATACGGTGCACATCGAGCAATATCTTGCGAATGCCACTCTCGAGACAAGACCCGCGCGTGTTGGAAGAGCACTCGACGCCTTCTCGCAAAGCGGTGCATATCAAGCTTGAGAGCAGAAGAGACAATTCACACGGCGACTTGGACCGCAACAAAATTGGACATGCATCCGCGCAACGACGCACTGCGCCAATCGACTAACGATTGAAGCGCACTGCACGCTCGCGAGCGAAAGCAATCATGGCGCGCTGAGCAAGCTCGCCACATGAGCCGAGCGCGTCTCATCGGCAATTTCCCGCGCAGTCTTGCCGCGGTCATCCTTCAAATCCCGATTCGCGCCACGAGCAAGCAGTATCGACGCAGTCTGCGCTCGATCGTATCCCGCCGCCCACATGAGCGCCGTCAGATGATTGTGATACGCGGCGTTCACGTCGACACCCGAGTCTAATAGACGCTGCACGATCGCGGTTTGCCCGAGTCCAGCCGCATATTCCATCGCTGTCTTGCCTACGCGATCCGTCGCCGCCGCATCCGCGTGTCGCGCAATAAGCAACGCCACGATTTCATCGTTGCCGTCGAACGCGGCAGCCATCAACGGTGTGATGCCCTGCACGTCAGCCTGGCTCACATTAGCGCCGCGCTCGATCAACAAGTGCGCCATCGGCGTCATGCCGCGCTTGCATGCGCTGATGAGCGGCGTGTCGCCTATACGGTTACGCGAATCGATCTTCGCGCCTTGATCGAGTAGCTCGACCACAGCATGCGTGTCGCCATTGCGAGTCGCGTTAAGCAAGCGTTCGTTGAGCGCATAGGCATCGTCATCGGCATGAACGGAGTCGAGCAACGCAAGCGTCATGCATGCGAACACGAGTGCTTTGCTAATCGGTATGGAAAAGGTCATTGCAGATTAGCGACGTAGTTCGCAAGATTCTCGATGTCCGCGTCGGTCAGGTTCTTCGTCACGCTCGTCATGTTGCCCGCATCGTTCGTGCGCTTCTTCGCGCGGAAGTCCTGCAGTTGCTTCACGATATACGGATACTGCTGACCCGCGACCCGCGGTATTTCGTTCTGCCCTTTCATGCCGCCGAGATGGCACATCGTGCAGAGCACTTCATCGGACTTCTTTTTGCCCGCCTCCACCTTGACCGGGTCGGCCTTGAAATCGATCGACACGAGTGTCTGCGCCGCGAAGTAATCGGCGAGATCGTGCATGTCTTCCGACGACAGATTGGCGGCCATCGGCGACATGCGTGGATCGCTTCGACGGCCTGCCTTGAAATCGCGTAATTCAAGGAACAGATAGCGCGATGTCTGACCCGCGAGCGATGGATAATCGCCGCTCGTCGAATTGCCGTTCTGCCCGTGGCATGCAACGCATACGACGGCTTTGGCGGCGCCGGCCTGCGCATCGGCGCGCGCGAACGCTGGCATTAAAAACAACAGGCAAGCGACCATTCCCGCTACACGAATGCGTTCGTCTCTCTTGCGTTTCGATGGACGCATCGTCACCTCAAGGCAGCGCAAACACGAGAAGGCTATTGCCACGCTTGAAGTCCAGCTGCGTGTTGCCGCCCGCCGCGACCGCGACGTATTGCTTGCCGTTCACCATGTACGACACGGCCGGTGCGTTCACGCCCGCACCGCATTGGAACTCCCACAACTTGCGGCCGGTACTCGCATCGAAGGCGCGAAAGAGGCCATTACCCTCACCGTTGAAGACAAGTCCTCCCGCAGTCGCGAGCACGCCGCCAATCAAGGGCTGATCCGTCTTGTAACCCCATGCGATCTTGCCGGTATCGACATTCACCGCAACCAGCTTGCCCCACTGTTGCTCGGCTGGAATAGTCTTGAATGCCCCGCCGAGCCATAGTTTTCCGCCGGGATAAGCGGCGTCTTCAACCTGATACGTCATCGGTTGATGCAAGTTTGCCGCATACGCCATGCGCGTCTTCGGATTGAATGCCATGGGCGACCATTCGACGCCACCGTTCGCGCCCGGCAGCATGCGCGCGCCGGTCGCTGTCGGCAAGGTCCAGACGCCTTCTTGAGGAATCATCGCTTCGGAAATGCGGATGATGTGACCGTCGCGGCGATCATGCACATAGACGAATCCGGTCTTGCCGCCATGAATGATGGCCGGAACCATCTGTCCGCTCTTGTCCTTTACGTCGATGAGGATTGGTGGGCTCACTGCATCCAGATCCCACATATCGTGCGCGATGTATTGGTAATGCCATTTGTACTTGCCGGTATCGAGATCGATGGCGACGAGCGAATCGGTGTAGAGATTGTCGCCAGGACGAATGGCGCCATGAAGGTCCGGCGAGGGATTGCCCACTACGAAATACACCGTACGTGTCGCGCGATCGACCGCAGGCGCCATCCACACACCGCCGCCAAGCGTCTTCTCGAAGTCGTGGCCTTTTTCCGCGAGCGTCTTTTTCTCCGCCTCGATATCGCGCTTCATGTTGCGGCCCGCGGCGTCGTTCTCGGCCCACACGCCTTCGCTGCCGGAGTCGGGAATGGTGTAGAAGGTCCAGAGCAATTGACCTGAGTTCGCGTCGAATGCCTTGACGAAACCACGTATGCCGTACTCGCCGCCGTTCGTGCCGATCAACACCTTGCCATCGACGACGACCGGCGCCATCGTTTCCGAATAGCCGTCCTCCGGGTCCGCGATCTGCGAGGTCCACACGACGCTGCCGGTCTTTGCATCGAGCGCGACGAGCTTGGCGTCGAGCGTGCCCATATACAGGCGGTCGCCGGATATGGCGACGCCGCGATTATTCGGTCCGCAGCAAAAGGTCGTAACCGGTCCCATCTTGTGCTTGTAATGCCAGAACTCCTTGCCGGTGACCGCGTCGATTGCATAGACGTGGTTGTAGGAGGTCGTGAGAAACATGACGCCGTTGGATACGATCGGCGCGGTTTCCATCGACTCCATCACCGCCGTCTGGAAGATAAATGCCGGCTTCAGCTTGGCTACGTTTGAACGATTGATCTGCGCTGCCGGCGCATAACGCGTCTCGGCATACGATCCGTTCGAATGCAGCCATGAGGCGCTGTCGTTCGCGGCGGCATCGAGTTGCGCCTGCGATATCGGCCGCAATGACGTGGGAACCGGCGCTGTGGCCGTAGTGTTGGCGTTCTGGATTTCGTCGGCAGAGTAAGCCGCAGGCGCTGTAATCATTCCGAAAGCGCCGACAAGAGCCGCGACTGAACCAAGCAAAGCACGGGGATAGCCTGCCATGACGGTCTCCTTATTCGTTTTCTTCTGCGCCTGTGGGCTGGATTCGAAATGCGCGTCGCGAAACGCGCGGAATCCGAGAAAAAGCATAGGCAATTTAACGAGGCACTTCCAGAGCGTATTGATACCAGCCGCGCGGCTCGTGCCAAGCGATTCATTCTTCAGCCGACACTTCTATCACCTATATACCCTTCCCGACACGGCCCAAGCTCACACATACGAATCCATTACACGTAAATTAATGGCGCATTCTTGAATGTTCGAAAGCCCATATTCCTTAGCGATTAAACGCTCGTTCTATTCCATTCGGCCTACTACGGCTTACCAAAATAAAAATTCATAACCCCTTCTTGTTCCTTCCTTAAACGTCTCTTGTCGGGAGAATCGCCATGCTTGAAAAAGTCGCGAAGTGCTTGGCCGTGGGTGTGCTTATTTCGGCTTCCTCATTTATCTACGCACACGATTACGACGATGTCCCTACCGGCCGGTGCACGCTTCCACAAGGAACGATTTCTCTCGTCGAACGACAGCTTTACACCGTCGTCAATCTATCCGACTCGAACGGCGGAATTTTCAAGCCCAACCGGATGTGGGCCGCCATCGTCGACCGCGAGGGTCATCTATGTTCGGTCACCAAGACCGGCGATGCATGGCCTGGCAGTCGCGCCATAGCAATAGCCAAGGCGTACACCGCAAACGGTTTTAGCAACGATGCGCTTGCGCTTTCCACCGCAAATCTTTATGCCGCCACGCAGCCGGGCGGATCGCTTTATGGGTTGAACAATTCCAATCCCTTCGACGCGCGCTTCCTGGAGCAAGGAAGCGGGATCAACCATAGCGTGGGCGGTGTGATCACCTTCGGCGGCGGCGTGGCGCTCTACGCCGGTGGAAAAGTAATTGGCGGCCTTGGCGTGAGCGGTGACAGTTCGTGCGCGGACCATGCGATTGCCTATCGCATGCGCAAGCTTGCAGGACTTGGCTCCGTGCCTGCTGGCGAAGGACCGAACAACACTGACAATATCAAATACTCGACCGGAGCCTCGCCGATGGGATTCGAACAGCCTCACTGCTTCCCGAGCGATCTAAGCGCAAGCGGAGTCGAGAATATTCCGCACTGACCGCCTTCAATGACGCGACGGGCAGAGGACGGCCCGTCCGACTGATCGGCATCGACGTGTTTTGAGCGCATAAGCGATAAGCGCCCTGTCGATGAGCAAACGATTGCGCCGCTGTCAAAGCCGAAACCAAATGAAGTCGCTTGCCATTAACTGATAGACGCATCTTTTTAGCTTTTGCTTAACGACGCATCGTTCTTTGCGGCATTGTCCATTGCAAGCGAATGAGACTCTCACGCTTAGGTAGCGGAAAATTGCAAGGTACTAAGCCTACGAGCTTCGGCACCACGACTTTCTTAGCCAAAAGCTACTCGCATACGTTTGCCACCGTCTCAGCGGCGAATGTCGACCTATAGTCGCCTAAAAAAACTAACGACCTCTTTAGAAGCACGTTAAGCTATTTCTGCTATAGCAAAAAAATTGCATGCTGTTGGTCAACCGCAAGTAAGACATCCCCGTTAGCTATCGATGCCAGGCATCCGCATGGTAGCGACCTCTTCGCTTGCCGTGATGGACATCGAGCCGAATTCTCTGCAGAGGATCCAGACCTGCTTCGTTTGAAGCGGCCTGTCTCATCCCTCGGCTAGAAAAATCCTCAAAGACTTTTTCTTTTCTCCCCTTCATTTCCTTTACTAGAGACATGAAGGCAGAAAGCCAATCGAATTATTACCAAAAATTTCCTAAACGTTTTTTTTAATGACGCAAAGGCCTTGGAGATTAGTGCGTTGAAGATCCTACATAGCGAGTCCTCGAAGGGATGGGGCGGTCAGGAAATCCGTACGCTCAAGGAGATGGTCGCGCTGCGTGAGTGCGGCCATAGCGTGGAACTGCTGTGTCCGAGCGATGCACGTCTCGGCATTCGTTCAACCGAGCTTGGCTTCGCCGTGCACCACGCGCGCATGCGAAGCGGCGGCGACGTGCGCTCCATGATGAGAATCAAGGCGCTGTTGCAACGCCGTGCTTACGATGTGCTCAACACGCACAGCGGTCACGACAGTCTGGTTGCCGGCACGGCCGCCCGATTGGCGGGAACGCCTCTCGTCGTGCGTACGCGGCATCTCGCATTGCCTATCAGTTCCCTCGCTACTTATACGTGGATTCCTCATCGCGTCATCGCGGTCAGTCATTTCGTGCGCCGCTATCTGATCTCGGCTGGGGTCTCCGAGAAGCGCGTGGAGACTATCCACGACGGCATCGCGACCGAGCGCGCCACGCATTCGTCGCTGCGAGACGAACTCAAACTCGGGCCGGATGCAACCATCGCATGCATGGTGGCGATCATGCGCGACGAGAAGGGACACGAAGATCTGATCGACGCGGTACGGCCTTTATTCAACACGCATCCACACCTGCATATCGTGATGGCCGGGGATGGTCCCGCTTTCGAACGCATAGAAGGCATCGTGACGCGTCTGGGTCTTGCGAGTCGCATCCATCTGCTCGGTTTTCGTACCGACGTCCCCAACATTTTGCGAGGCAGTGATTTCTTCGTGCTGCCGACGCATCAGGAAGCGCTCGGCCAAGCGTTCATCGAAGCGATGGCCGCGGGCCTGCCCGTCATCGGCACGAGTGTGGACGGCGTGCCCGAATTGATCGAAGACGATGTAAATGGTCTGCTGGTACCGCCGCGCAATCCGCCGGCATTGCGCGCGGCTATCGCTCGCATGATCGACGAACCCGGCTTACGTGAACGTCTGCGCACCAATGGCATGCGTATCACCGAACGCGGCTTCACCATTGCAAACATGGCATACGAAACCGCGCTCTTCTACCGGCGCGCATTGAAAGAGAGGGAAACTCGCCGATGAAACAACAAGCGCGCGCCATTCCCGTGTTGATGTATCACCACGTCAGTCCGTCGCCGGGCATGATCACCGTCAAGCCCGAGCATTTTGCGGAGCAAATGGCGTATCTCGCGAGCGCGGGGTATCGCACGATCGGCGCCGTGCAACTCGCGGCGTTTCTACGCGGCGAAGAGATGCCGGAGCGCTCGTTCGTCATTACCTTCGACGATGGCTATCTGGATAACTGGGTCCATGCACATCCGGTGCTGCAGCGTCACGGATTTACCGCACTGTGCTTTCTCGTCAGCAACTGGCCGGGCGATGGCAACGTGCGGCCCAATGCAGCCAACGCGCCAGCCCATGCATTGCCCGCACTGCTCGACCATCACGCGGGCGAACGCGCTATCGAAGAAGGACGCGCCGACGACACGATCCTGCGCTGGTCAGAAATCGATGCGATGCGCCATGCCGGCACGTTCGAATTTCATAGCCATACGCATACGCATGTTCGTTGGGACCAGAAGACCGCATCGGCCGATGAGAAGCGGCAGCGCCTCAGTGAAGATTTGAAGACTTCGCGCGCGACCTTGAACGCGCGGCTGGGCCAGGTATCGGACCATCTATGCTGGCCGCAAGGCTATTACGACGAGGACTATCGCGAAGTCGCACTGGACGCGGGCTTTAGCCACTTTTATACCTGTCATCCCGGGACCAATTCGCGCGGACAAGAGGCATCGAACGAAGCGCGTGGATCGATCCGACGTCTCGAGGTGAGAGATCGCCCGGCATCGTGGCTTCGTTCGCGTATGTGGGTGCATAGCCGGCCGTTGGTGAGCCGCGCTTACCTCAGCGTCAAGCGGTAAGCGGTAAGCGATAGCCGAACCCGATCTGCGCTCAGTCCTGCTCTCGCCGCACGCGCGCGTCTTCTTCCAGGCGCGTGTCTTCGATCTCTTGCAACACGCTATCGAGATCGACAGGGCCAGTGGGCGCTTCGACGTGACCGGTCAATGCGACATCGACATGCAGGCCGCCCGCTTCGAACAGCGACCATATCTCCGTTCCGTAGTCGGTGCGCAGAAGTTTTGGCGCGAACTGACCGAAGTAACTCGCGAGGTTGTCGACGTCGCGCTTGAGCATGGGCGCGGCTTCGTTGTTGCCCGCCGCATCGACGGCCTGAGGCAAGTCGATGATCACCGGACCTTCGGCCGCCAGCAAAATGTTGTATTCCGACAAGTCGCCGTGAATCACGCCCGCGCACAGCATGCGCACAACTTGCTTGAGCAGCATTGCGTGCAGTTCCAGCGCGCGTGCTTCGGTCAGGTGAACGTCGTTGAGGCGCGGCGCCACGTTTCCCGAATCATCGACGACGAGTTCCATCAGCAACACGCCGTCGGTGCAGATGAAGGGTTGAGGCACGCGCACGCCCGCATTGGCCAGGCGAAACAGCGCATCGACCTCGGCGTTCTGCCACAACGCTTCCTGCATTTCGCGGCCGTAACGCGTGCCTTTTTCCATCGCGCGCGCTTGCCGGCTGTTCTTGACCTTGCGGCCATCCCGATACGACGATGCCTGCCGGAAGCTGCGCTGCTTCGCGTCCTTGTAGACCTTGGCGCAACGCGTCGCGTCTTGGCAGCGCACGACGTAGACGGTAGCTTCCTTGCCGCTCATGAGCTGGCTGATGACCTCGTCGATGAGTCCTTCTTCGAGAAGCGGTATGAGGCGTTTAGGCGTTTTCATGCGAGCCTCGGATGGGGCTCGTGGCGCGAGCGTTCGAGATGCGTAACGTTCCGCAAGCGGAAGACTGGCGGACCGACGCCATGGAAAAGAGCGGCGCAGCCAAAGGGCAGATTGTGCGATTCATGCCGAATTATACGGGGGTGCGCGCGGACGGCCGCCTCGGCTCCTGTTCGCGCGCCAGAACCACCTCCGCCATTGCTCCCACGCCTCCCGGCGCGTCGTGGATCGCAACCACGCCGCCGTGCGCCCGCACGATCTCCTTGGCAATCGCGAGTCCAAGTCCGCTGCCTTCTTCTGCCGATGCCCGGAAGAACGGCTCGAAAACGCGCTCGCGCAACGTCGCCGGAATGCCCGGCCCTTCATCCACGACGCTGACGGTCACGTTCACGTGCGTTTCCTTGGCATCGACCGTGACGCGCGTGCCGCGCGGCGAGTAGCGTATGGCGTTATCGATGAGATTGGAAAACACGGCCGACAAGAGCGGCTCGCTTCCCGTCACGACGAGCGCACCTTCGAACGCTACAGCCAGTTCGATATCGCGCCGCCGCGCCACGAGCGCGAGCTTCTCGACGGCCAGCGTGATGACCGCGCGTAAGTCCACCGCCTCGCCTTCGTAAGCGGTGTAGTCGGCGGCTTCGGCCTGGGCGAGCATGAGAAGCTGATTGATCAGCGTCACCATTGCGCGGTTGCTTTGATGCATGGCAGTGAGCGTTTCCCTCACTTCGTCTAAACCGTGCTGGCGGCGCGCGTACTGAAGCTGCGACCCGAGCAACGTAAGCGGCGTGCGTATCTGATGCGCGGCATCGGCGATGAACCGGCGCTGCGTCGCCGTTTGCCGTTCGATGACATCGAGCGATGCATTGAACGCCGTGACGAGTGGATGCAGTTCCACCGGAAGACCTGTCGCGTCGATTCGCTCCTTGCTCTTGAGCGGATGAACGGCCAAGCCGCTCGCGAGCTTCTCGAGTGGTCGCAACTCGAGTGCGAGCCCGGTGCAGATCAGGATCATGGCAACCGCGATGCTGCCGAGAATATAAGCAATCTGCGGCGTCCAGAGCGATGCAACCAGCGCGTCGCGGGCAACGAGCGTGCGGCCTATGGAGACGACCAGTTCGATGGTTTTGCCATTGTCGAACATGGCGCGTTTAAGCGATACGGCGCGAATGGGCGAGCCTGCCACCTGCGCGTCGTACCACTGCGGAGAGGCGCTCAGACGCGTCCGCGGAAAGTCGGATGTTCCCGCGATCACCGCGCCGCCCGCGATCTCGATGCGATAGAACACTTGATCGCCTTCGGGCGTGCCGACGATCTGAATCGTGCTCGGCGATACCGAAGCCACCAGATCGTTGTCGTTCCAGCGCACATCGGCGGCCATCACGCGTGCAGCGGCAAGCAACGCCGCGTCCTGCAGCAGATCGGCCGTGCGCCGCGCGTTCAAGTGCGTGGCCCATCCCGCGACGATCCCGAAGATCGTCGTCGGAACGATCAGCCAGATCAGGAGCCGCGCGCGCAGGCTATGCTTGCGGCTCTTCATGTTCCAGCAGATAGCCGAGCCCGCGCAACGTAATGATCGCCGCCGTGCTCTTTTCGATTTTCTTCCTGACCCGCGAGACGTAGATCTCGATGGCGTCGCCGCTCGGTGGCGCGTCGCGGTCGTTCAAGGCTTCGGCGAGCACGGCCTTCGAGACCGTCCGCCCGGTTTGCAGAATGAGCGCTTCGAGTACCGCGTGTTCGCGCGGCGTGAGCGACAGCGCGTCATCGCCGACGAAAAATTGCCGCCGGTCCATGTCGTAGAGCAAGGTGCCGCAGCGTAAGCGGTTCGAGCGCACCGGCGCGTGCCGCCGCGCAAGCGCCTTGATACGCGCGATCAGTTCGCGTTCGTCGAACGGCTTGACGACGTAATCGTCGGCGCCATCCGCCAGGCAAATCACCTTTTCGCCGATGTCGCCCGTGGCCGTCAGAACCAGCACGGGCGTGTCGTTGGCCTGGTCGCGCATGCGCCGCAGGACCGCCTTGCCCGACATGCCGGGCAGGTTGAGGTCGAGCAGCACGACGTCATAGCGCGTGCCGGCGAGCGCCGCTCCGGCGGTTTCGCCATCGGGCACATGCTCGACGAGGAAGCCCTCGTCGGTCAGCGTCTTGCTCAGCCAGTGCGCCAGCTGGCGGTTGTCTTCGATCAGCAGAAGTTTCATTGCTCCGGAACGCTTTGCCACCGGTATCCATTGCGGGCTTCGCGCGACCGGTAAAGGACGAGCGTCGCGATTGCGCCGCACAGCGCGGCCACGGCCATCCATGCGCCGGGCGCCGCCTTGTCGCCGGTGAAGTGGATCAGCGAAGTCGATATGGCCGGCGTGAAGCCTCCCACCATCGTGGCGAGGCTGTACGCCATCGAAAAACCGGTCGTGCGCACGTTCGCCGGCATCAGCTCGGTGAGCGCGACCACCATCGCCCCGTTGTACCACGCATAGAGCACCGAGAGCCACAGTTCCACCGCGAGCAGACGCTCGAACGACGGCGCCGCGACGAGCCATTGCATCGCCGGATACGAGGTCAGGATGGTCAGCGCGGTAAAGATGAGCAGGATGGGCCGCCTGCCGACGCGGTCGGACACGGCGCCGGAAATGGGCAGCCACACGAGGTTCGACACGCCCACGCAGACGGTGACGATAAGCGAATCGAGCGACGAAAGATGCAGCACCGATCGGCCGAAAGTGGGCGTGTAGGTCGTGATCAGATAGAACGACGCGGTCGTCATGATGACGAGCCCCATGCCCGCCACAATCAGCCCGGCGTTCTCGACCATCGACATCATGATCTCGCCCATGCTCGGATGATGCTTGCGCGCGGCGAACTCGTCGGTCTCGCGCAGCGTGCGGCGAATCATGAACAGGAACGGCACGATCAGGCAGCCGATCAGAAACGGGATACGCCAGCCCCATGCGTTGACGTCGGCGACCGGCAGCAACTGATTCAGCAGCACGCCGAGCGAAGCCGCGAAGATCACCGCCACTTGCTGGCTGCCGGATTGCCACGAGCAGAAGAAGCCACGCTTGCCCGGCGTCGCGATCTCGGCGAGATAAACCGACACGCCGCCCAGTTCGACACCGGCCGAAAAGCCCTGCAGCAACCGCCCGATCAGCACGACGATGGGTGCCGCCACGCCAATCGACGCGTAGCCGGGAACGAACGCCACGCACGCGGTGCCCACGGCCATGAGCCATAGCGAGAGGATCAGGCCGCGACGACGCCCGTGGCGATCGACATACGCGCCGAGCACGAGCGCGCCGACCGGACGCATGACGAAGCCCGCGCCGAACACCGAGAGCGAGAGAAGCAGCGATACGAACTCGTTATCCGAGGGAAAGAACGTGTGCGCAATCGCGCTCGCGTAATAAGCGTAGACGGTGAAGTCGAACATCTCGAGAAAGTTGCCGCTGACCACGCGGAACACTGATCGAAACGGCGATTCGGTACGGTCTTGAATAACGGGTGCCATGAGGTCCCCTTCTGCAAAAGGACGAGTTGCGTCACCGGCGCGGCACGGCGAGCGCCGGAAGAAAAAAGTCATGCGATGCCTGTGAGTGAAGCGGTCAACCGATTTCCATGACCGCCTTACCGGACTGACGACGTTCTTCGAGCGCGGCATGCGCCGCCTCGACGTTATCCATCGTGTAGCGCCCGTTGATCTCCACGCGCAACGCGCCTTCGACGATGGCGGCGAAGATGTCGTCGGCGCGTCGCTGCACGGTGGTCGCATCGGCGAGATGGTCGGCCAGGCGCGGGCGCGTGAGAAAGAGCGAACCGGCCTCGCCGAGTTCGTACGGATCGAGGTCGCGCATGGGACCGGTGACGGACCCGTAGTTCACGATGAGTCCGCGCACACGCGCTGCCCGGAAGCTGTCGCGCAGGGTAGTCTTGCCGACCGCGTCGAACACGACGTCGACGCCACGGCCGTTGGTCAACTCGCGGGTGCGATCCGCGAAGCCGCCGTTCCCGTAGAGCAGCACGTGATCGGCGCCGCGCGCCTTTGCGATGGCCGCCTTGTCCAGAGTGCTCGTCGTCGCGAATACTTCCACGCCGCGCCGTTTTGCCAACTGCACGAGCAACTGGCCGATGCCGCCCGATGCCGCATGCACGAGGCAAGTCATTCCCGCTTCGAGCCTTGCCACGTCGTCGAGCAGATAGTGCGCGGTCGAACCCTGGAAGATCGACGCGGCCGCGACGTCATAAGCAATCGCGTCCGGAATGCCTGCAAGCCGCGCAGCGGGCACGATCGCATAGTCGGCGTAGGCGCCCCACGAGATGCACCACGCGACTCGGTCGCCCTTGCCGCACGAGGTCACGCCCGCGCCCACGGCAACCACTTCGCCCGCGCCTTCCATGCCGAGCGTGCATGGAATGCTCACGGGATAGGTCCGCGAATCGCGATACTTGCCTTGTCGCGTGTGAACGTCCATGAAGTTGATGCCGGCCGCGACGACGCGCACCAGCACTTCTCCCGCACGCGGCTTCGGAATCTCGATATCGACGCGCCGCAGCACTTCGGGTCCGCCGTACTCGTGAATTTGAATGGCTCGCATCGGCATGTCTCCATTGAAATGAAGGTCGCGGCGCGTCAGTGCGCGTCGGCGACGAAACGGTCGGTCCAGGTTCGCGTGAGATCGACGTGACGCGCCGATACCTCGGTATCGATGTCCGCAAGGGTCGCGAGCACGGTCGATGGCGCACCGGCAGGCATCCGGCCTGTCGAGGAGAACGCCGGCTTCATCACGGACAAGGCTTGGCGGTAGATTGCCGGGTCGTTGCCCTTGAGCGATGCCGGCATGGCGGCCTCGATATCGGCCTCGCTGTGTGTGCCGATGAAGCGCAGCGCGTCGAGCAACGCGTGCGCGAGCCGGCCGGTTTCAACCGGATGCGCGTCGATCCAGTCGCGCCGCATATAAAGACAGGCACCGACGTATGGGCCGCCCAGTTGCCTTTGCGTATCGGCGACACTGCGTAAGTCGACGAGCGGCTTTGCCGCGCCGCGCGACAAGAGGCGCGTGGCGGTGGGCTCCTCGGTCATGACGGCATCGACATCGCCGCTCGAAAGCGCTTTGTCGAAGGCGGCTTCATTGGCCAGCGGAACGATGGTGTAGGCGTCGGGCGCGAGGCCGGCGCGCGTGGCGAGGTAGCGCGTGAGAAAGTAAGTCGATGAACCGAAGCCCGTGACGCCGAGGCGCCGGCCTTTGGCATCGGCCATGTTGCGCATGCCGTTCGTGCCAAGCTCGATGAGTCCGGCCGACTGCCCGAGAACGATGACGGACTGCACGTCCATGCCGCGGCTTTGCAGACCGATGGTGTGATCGTAGAAGCCCACCGCGCCTTCGATTGCGCCCGCGACCAGTTCGGTGGAAGTATCGATGCCGGCCGGCACGGACAGCACGCGCACGTCGAGCCCTTCCTTTCGGAAGTAACCAAGCCGATCCGCGAGCACGACAGGCAGATAGATGAGCTTGGCCGCGCCGCCGGTCATGAGCCGGATCGGCTGCGCGAGGCTCACTTGAGCCACGCATGACGCGATCAGGCAAATGAGTGCGCGGCCAAACGTTCCTGCACGACGCGGCATCGAAGTCTCCTTGTTATCTGGGCGCCTGTCGTCGCAGGCGTCGTGATGTCGAGGAGTATAAGAAACCGCGCCCTTCTGAATGCTTTCCGCGAAGCATCTCTTTTCTACGTAGTTTCCCGACGCGCGAACGGTATGCGTTCGCGCGCGGCCTCAAACCGGATGCTGATCCGTTCGCATGCCGAGCTCGGTTACGCTCTCCTGAGTTTTGGAAGAGCGAATAAACCGTTTGGCGAGAAACGCGCGAATCGGCTCTTCCACGAACTTCGTCAGGAGCACCGCGCACACGATGGTAATCGCGCAAGTTGCCAGCATGGGCGCTACCGCATACTGGTTCGCTTTTCCGAAGTACATAAAGACCGCCTGCCCGATCGGATAGTGGATCAGATAAATCGGGTAGGAAATCCAGCCAAGAAAACGCGCGATATTGATATCCACCGCCGATGTGCAACGTACAGTCGATCCGAACGCCACCAGCCAGGGCGCGACGCCGAAGATAATGAACATCGGGTAAATCCCGTGCAGCGACATGGGAAAGAAAAACAGAACGAGTACGAGCGTGAATAGAAAGTAAATATTGGCGAACGCGCGAGGTACGATCGCGGTCGCGATTCTCGTGATCGAATCTTTCTTGTTGTAGAGAAATACACCCACCAGGAAACCGAAGGCCACGCGGAAAAATCCGCCGTCGAACCGGCTGCCGGACCAGCCCTGCTCGAAATCGAACAGACCGTGGCCATGCAGGTCGATGGTCGTCAGCGCGCTCGTCGTCAGGAACGCCGCCGCGCTCAGAAGGATCATCTTGAATATCGAGCGCATTTGCAGCCTGACGATCAACACGAACGAAAGGCTGGCCACCATTTCGAAGAAGAGCGACCACGCGGGCGGATTACTGGGGAAAATGGGACCGCCCAGCTCGCCGATATACGGCGCGAGAAACGAGTTATAGAGCGTCGAAGAAATGATGTTCCCCGACGAGAAGTTCGTGAGCCCCTCGCGCCCCGCCTCGATGAAAACGGGTAGCCCGATCAGCAGCGAAAATATGAGCATCGGATAAAGCCGGATAATGCGCCTCTTTATATATTCCGCGTTGGTCATGCCGTTCTGCAACCGCGCGCCGTAAGAATGCGCGATGACAAAACCGCTCAGCACGAAAAATAAATCGACCGCTTCATAAGCGTTCCTGAAAAGCATTTCCTGACTGAGGTGGGAAATCATGACCGCGAGCGCGGCCACGCCCCTGAGGCCGTCCAGCGCCTCATATCTATTGTTGGTCTCTGCCATTAATCCCTCGCTGCCTTTTTTGTTAGGTTTGCGCGAATTTACCAATCGTGAAAATTTTGAAAAGTGCGGTGGAGTACGGTGTCCCGATACTCGTGCAGAACATAATCTTACGATTTTCTAATTTACCGAATGTATTTGTAATTATCTGCGGCCGAGGCTTAGCTCGTCTCTTCTAACGCATAGCAATGGATTGCGCAAAGGCTTCACGGAACATCGGAACCAGGCGCTTGTTGCCGAATTCGCTCAGGTGATCCGCGTCGTAGTACAGCGGTCTCAGTTGTTGACTCGCCCAGCATCGCCCGTGATCGCAAAGGCGCGGCTTGGGATCGAGAAGTTTGATGCCGCATTGCACCGCCGCCGCTTCCTGCGCCATCCGCACGACATGGTTACGCCTGTCGTAGTCGTCGAGCGGAATGGACAGGTCGTTGGTGCCCCGCTTGAACATCAACTGACGCGACACGGCTTGCGGCACCTCGAATGGCATCTCCGGCACCGGCTGCACGAGATAGACCGGATGCGACTTCGCGATCAGACAAGCCGATGCCACGAGATGCTGCGCATACTCCGCGAGGAACGCGGGCGTCGGCGAATCGTACGGGCGCGAGAAATAGACCAGCGGATGGTGACTGAGTGCGCTGCCATCGATCGGACCCAACGCATAGTCCGACGTGCGATTGACGATCAACACGGGGATGGCCGAGTCGATCGATGCCAGCTTGCGCAAGGCCCAAGCGTTGAAGTTGGCGCATTGCTCGTCGGCATCGCGCGAACCCGGGACCGCATGCTCACCGTAGATCGTCGGACAGCCCGAGTAACTCAGCTCCATGATCGAACCGTTGGGCAGTGCTTTCTGGACGGCGCTCACCATTGCATCGGCGTGGCTGTCGCCGAGCACGATCGCCCGAAGTGGACCACTGCCGAACGTACAAGCCGGCGATTTGCCTCCGGACGACGCGAGGCATTGGTCGCGCATCGGGCTGAAATCGAGTTGCTCGTTCGCGGCCATGTCCCACAACTCCGGCACGCGGTTGGGGACGTGCTGATATCGCGCGCCAATGGCGACGAGGGTCACGCCTACCATCGCCGTGCCCAGATACAGCAAGCGTGCGGGCTTCGTCGCGCGAGCGAGATATGCGCGCGTCGGCCGTTCGATGAGTTGATAAGACGCCTCGCCAAGCAGCACGGCCGCAACGATACCGCCCGCGATACTCATGGGATCGTGCAGACGATCGGAGTAGACCAGCAACACCGCGACCGGCCAGTGCCAAAGGTAGAGCGAATACGAACGCGTGCCGAGCCATTGCACGATGCCGTTGCCCGTGAACATGGAGCGCTGTCTCGATGCCGCGATGACCAATGCCGCGCCGAGCACGGGCACGATTGCAAAGCCGCCGGGCCAACTGAGGCTGGAATCGAAGCGCACGACCGCCAGCGCGATCAACGCAAGTCCGACGCCTTCGAGCACACGCGTGAGCGCGGCGGGCAACTTGCGCTGTCCGGCGTAAAGCCAGACCATGCCTCCGGCGAGCATTTCCCACGCGCGGCTTGGCAGGAGATAGAACGCGGCGTCGGGCCAGCGCGACGTGGCATAAATCGACCAACTCAGCGACGCCACGCCTGCAGCGGACAACAGCGCAATGACCCCGGCTCTGCGCCGCCAGCGCCATGCGAATGCGGCTGCGAGCGGCAGCAACAGATAGAACTGCCATTCCACGGACAACGACCACGTGTGCAGGAGCCACTTCTCATGCGACGCCGAATCGAAATAGCCTGAGCGTCTCCAGAAAAGGACATTGGAAACGAACGTGAGCGCGGAGGCCGCGTTAAGCGAGAGCTCCCGATAATCGACATGCACGAGCCAGAACCAACCGACTCCGAGCAAGACTACGCACAACGCGATAAGCGGCGGCACGATACGCACCGCGCGCGACAGATAGAAATCGACCAGCGAGAAGCGGCCGCGCTCGAGCGCCGCGACGACAATTCCAGTCATCAGAAAGCCAGAAATGACGAAGAACACATCGACCCCGGCGAAGCCGCCGGAAAAACCCGGAATGCCGAAGTGAAAGAGGACGACGGGAAGCACTGCCCACGCGCGCAGGCCATTGATGTCGTAGCGGAACGCCGTGCGGACGGCGGATTCCGCGCGCCGTTCGCCAGCAAGGCCCGTCTCGGCGGGCATTCTCGTTGTTTGCATGGATTCGTTTCTAAGGTCTGGATGGATCGAGGCGCCGTCTAAAGAATTACGGCGCCGCCTCCTTCAGCAATCGTAAGAACAATAACCGGGTTGTTTTGTTGCTTCCGCTGAAAACGATGTCGCTGGGTTCGTTAGCGCACCAGGAGTGTTCGCGACGTGCCAGCGGCACGCGGTTAGATAGGCCGCCAGCAAAGGGCCGAGCGGCGATGCGGTCCAAGTGTTCACCCTGAAAACGAAGAAAGCGTTGAGTTGTTCTCGCGCCACGACATGTTGTTTGTTCGATTATTCGCCGCACGCGGTTGACCTCGCCCTCCCGACGTCACGCAAACGTCAATGGTTCGAACAAGAGTGTTAATCTCCCCGACGGTGGCTTGAAAGCATCAAGTCCCGTACTCGTTGACGCACAAGCGTTCGTCTCAATTCGACGCCGGATTTGTCGGCACGCGGATTGCCTTAGACGCTTCCATGCCGCGGGATCTGCTCGCGGCCGACTATCAACATCAAGAGGACAATATGAAGATCGTAACTAAAGGCATTCTTGTCTCGGCACTGACGCTCGGCTTGTCGTGCGGCGCGTTCGCGCAAGGGAATGGCGCGGGCGAGCCGGGCAGCAACGGCGCGGGTCGGGGTGGCGTCGGCGTCGGTACGCCCAACGGCGACGGCGAAACCGGCTCGCCTTCGGGCCCGACCGGCAAGCACTCGACGTTTCCCAAGAAGCACTCGAAGGCCAAGAAGAGCAGCAGTACGACGACGAACGCCGCGCCGCAGTAAGGCAATTTAGTCGCGGATTCAATCGCGCATCGAGAATCAGGCGGGCATGCTCCTGTTGGCGCGTGCCCGTTCGCCGCTCAAGCCTCTGCTTTGAGAAGTCGAGCGCATGTCCAAGTACTTGAGGCGAAACCGACAACGCCCACGCCTCGAAGCCATCCCATTCCTAGAGCCGGAAATTCTCCCGGAGGGTGGCAATGAGCAAGTCGATCGCTTCGCTACCACGGCCGCCGGCATCCCGCATCAAAACCACTTCGTGGTCCACGACGCGCGGCAGCTTGTCCAACACTCTCATCTCTTCGCTCACGCGCGCGCGGTCCAACAGCGTGACCGCAAGCCCGGATTCGACGCATGCCTTGATGGCCTGGCTCGAAGCGCTATCGAGTATTACCCGCCAAGTTCGCCCGGCGCGTTCCAGCGCATCGGTCATCGCTGCACGATACGGGCAAGGCTCGGCATAAAGAGCCAACGGAAGCGGACGGCTCTCGTCCAGCGTGAATGCCGCGCTTCCGACCCATACCGGCGTAGTCACTGTCAGCACCTCAGCGGGCCTGCTTGCCTTGATAGGCTGAACCAATAGCGCCACATCGAGCTTGCCCCGGCCCACCTGGTCACGCAGTTTGAGACTCGGTGCGGTCCTCACTTCGAGCACGACGTTGGGCCACGTTGTCGAAAAGCCGGGGAGAATGTCGCGAATCACATGCGATGCATATTCATCCGGCACACCCAGCACGACCCTCCCCGCCAGCGCTTTCCCATGAAAATCCTGCAAAACACGGTCGTGCGCGTTTAGTAGCTCACTCGTACTGGAAAGTAACCGCTTGCCGAGCACGGTGAGCGTCACCGCCTGATTGTCCCGATCGAGCAAGCGGCCGCCAGCAATCGCTTCGAGGCGCTGAATGTGAATGCTGATCGCGGCCGGGCTCTTGTGCACGAACTCCGCTGCCGAGCGAAATTTGCCGAGTCGCGCTACCGCGTGAAACGTGCGCAACAGTTCGATGTCGAGGACCGCTTCCATGGTGGTTTAACCGAATTGAACGAGATGGTCAGTATATTTTGATTTTCGAATCGTCGTGCACTGTCTACGCTAGGTGCATGACCAAGCTCTCGACACCTTGCCCGACATCCCGCCCGCTCGCACTGCGGCCGCTGCGCTTGCCTTTACCGGCATTGGAAGCGTTGATGATCGTCGCGTGGAGCTCCGGCTTCGTCGGCATGCGCTTTTCCGCCGACTACGCACCAGTTTTCCTCGTGGTGTTATGGCGTTGCGCGGTGGTCTCGCTTTGCCTGCTTCCGTTCGTGGCGCGCGAAATCATGCGCACGCCGCCCGCCGTGTTACTGCGGCACGGCGTGATCGGCTTATTCGCGATGGCGGGCTATATCGCCGGCATCGGAAAGGGCATTGAACTCGGGGTATCGGCGGGACTTTCTGCGCTGATCGCAAACCTTCTGCCTGTCGGTACGGTGGTGATTTCGTGCGTGTTTTTCAGCGAGCGTGGTTCACGCCGGACGTGGCTTGGCATGGCGCTGGGCGTGGCAGGCGTGCTATTCGTCAGTCGCGATGCTTTTACACTTGGTTCTGCTCCTGTGTGGGCGTACGGCCTGCCGGTGGCAGGCATGGCGTCCTTGGCCGTGGCTACGGTGTGGCAGCAACGCGCGTCCGGTCGTCTTGGCTCGCTAAGTCTATTGGCCACCCTTTGGCTCCATTGCAGCGTGACGTGCGTGGTTTTTCTCGGCCTGCAGACATTTCAAGGAAGCATCGCGCCGGTTGCCACCACGGGATTCGCCGCCAGCGTGGTCTGGACGGCGCTCCTCTCCACGATTGGCGGATATGGTCTGTACTGGTTATGTCTGAAGCGTTCGTCAGCGGCGAGAGTATCGAGCGTCCTTTTCTTGAGCCCATCGGTCACGCTCGTATGGGCATGGGCCATGTTCGGTGAACCACTTTCCTGGTCGATGCTTGCCGGAACCGTCGTGGCGGCGACAGGGATCGTCTTGATGACGCGAACGCCTGTGCCGAGTTGACGGTCGACATTTCACATGACGCTGAAACATGCCGCAGTCGACTGTCGCAAAATGACTTGAGCATCATCTGCTTGTCCCTTGACCCGAAGGAGGACACGATGGCTCAACGCATCTTCCAGACAATCGAACCGAAGATTCTTTACTTCGGCACACCGGTCGCTCTGATCAGCTCGCTCAACGAGGACGGCACGACCAATCTCGCGCCGATGTCGTCGTTCTGGGCGCTCGGCTGGACGCTCATGCTCGGCTTGCTGGACGAGACAAAGACGGCTGAAAATCTCGAACGGCATGCGGAATGTGTGATCAATCTTCCGTCGCCGGAGATGTGGAAGCAGGTCGAAAAACTCGCGCCTTTGACTGGAAAGAACCCCGTCCCCGAGTTGAAGAAAAAGCAATTTCGCTTCGAGAAGTGCAAGTTCGAGGAAGCGGGGTTCACTCAGCTCGCCAGTGATTGCGTGAAGCCTTATCGCGTTGCTGAGTGTCCCATGCATCTGGAGGCTCGCGTGCGGCACATTCACCGAATGGGCGGCGAGAAACTTCAAGCGCTTGGCGGTGGCGTCGCCGCAGAAGTCGAGATCGTTCGCGTACATGCAGACGAGGCCTTCGTCAAGAACATGCACCATATCGATGCCAAAAAATGGTCACCGCTGGTCTATAACTTCCGCCACTACTTCAGACTCGCCGATCACGAACTCGGAAAGACGTTCAGAGCGTGAGGGTCGAGCAAGGAACTCAGCCGCGTATCCGAACGACGAGACCGCAGACTGATACTTTCTTGCATACACGCCAGCCATTGGCCGTTCTTTGAAGATTCGCGCGAGACACCGGTGCAAGGTCACTTCCTTTTGCGGAAGCCGGAAACCCACGCGCGGCCTGCTGCCCACCGCTCATCCCCGGCCATCAACAAGGTTTTCCCTCCCCTACCTGTTCCGGGTGGGTTGCCTCCCACTCCTAGGTATTACCGTGACGTTACGAGCCCGTCATTGGCCTGCCGCCGTATGCGGCGAGGCCAGAAAAATACCAAGGAGACAACAATGCAACCCAGGTTCCTCACGGCCGCTTCAGGCGCCGGCGACAGCGTCTTCCGGCGGGACTGAGCATGATGTCTCCGCCCGATTTCCAGTCGCGCCCGGCATGGACCATGACCGTCATGCTGACGGCCCTCTCCCTCATCAATTTTCTCGACAAGATCGTGCTGGGTCTGGTGGCCGTGCCGCTGACGGCGGAACTTCATCTGTCGCCGCAGCAGTACGGCCTCGTCGCCGGCAGCTTCTTCTGGCTGTTTTCGGCTTCGACCGTCGTCGTCGGGTTTCTCTCCAACCGCATTGCGACGCGCTGGATTTTGCTCGCCATGGGGCTGGCCTGGGCGGTGCTGCAAGTGCCGCAGGCGCTGACCACGAGCGCACTCGGGCTGCTGGCTTGCCGGGTGATTTTGGGCGCGGCGGAAGGACCGTCGTTTCCGGTCTCCGTGCACGCGCTGTACAAATGGTTTCCCGATCGCAGACGCAATCTGCCGGTGGCTGTAATCAATCAGGGAGCCGCCGCTGGCATGTTGCTGGCCGGCATGCTGATTCCGCTCGTGACGAAGCAATGGGGCTGGCGCATGAACTTCGTGCTGCTCGGCGCAATAGGCATGATCTGGTGCGTGCTTTGGCTATGCTTCGGCCGCGAAGGACCGATCGACGAGAGACGATCAGCGCGCGGCAACCAGCGTACCGTTAATCAATCCGCGCTTGCCTCGTCGCAACGGCTTTCGTATCGCCGCATCCTGACGGACCGTTCGGTCCTCTCCGTGTTCGCGCTCGGCTTCACGGCCTACTGGACACTCGGACTCAGCCTGACCTGGCTGCCCACTTATCTCGAGAAAGGGCTTGGTTTCTCCGGCGTCGAGGCAGGCCGCTGCTTCGCGGCAGTGGTCGCCACGGCGGCGCCCGTGAACCTTGGCCTCAGCTGGATCTCGCAGCGCATGCTGGCAGGCGGCGCATCGAGCCGCCGGGCGCGGGTGCATCCAATCTGCCTGAGCGCCATGGCCGGCGCGCTGGTGTTCGTCTTGCTGATCCTGCTGAATGCGCCGCCCATTCAGAAAGTCGCGCTGCTAGCCATCGCCTGCGCGCTGCCGACACTGAGCTTCACGCTCGCGCCCGCCCTGCTCGCGGAGATAGTGCCGGATAGTCAACGCGGTGCGCTGGTCGCGATCCACACCGCGCTCGCAAGCCTCGGCGCCGCCATTGCACCGGCGGTGATGGGGCGGATCGTGCAGACCCACGGCGGCGGCACTAGCCATGCGTATGAACTCGGCTTCGTCGTGAGTGCCGTTTTGCTGCTTGCCGCCGCGCTCGCCGCGCTGCGCTGGCTTCGTCCCGAGCAGTCCGTGAAGACGTTGCAGCACGTGGCCGCCCGCGCCCCCGCCTGATGGACCTTGCCCCGAGGCCTCCCCACTGCCTTCCGGCGAACAAGCAGCGAAACACCGTGCTCATCTGAACCGCAAACCGAGCCATGAATAGACCTGAGAGAAACCAGCAGCCCGATACGAGCGCTGCGGAGTATGACTACATCGTCGTGGGCGCGGGATCGGCCGGTTGTGCGGTGGCGGCCAGACTGGCCGAAGATCCGTCGGTGAGCGTCGCGCTTCTCGAAGCCGGTCCCCATGACCACCACCTAAGCGTATGGGCGCCTATCGGCCTTGCGGCCACGGTGCGCAAGCACGGTCCGCGCAACTACGCCTACCACTCCGAGAAGCAGCCCGGTCTCGGCGGTCGCCCCTCCTTCCAGCCGCGTGGCCGGGGACTCGGCGGCAGTTCGTCGATCAACGGCATGGTGTACATCCGCGGGCACCGCAGCGACTACGACGCGTGGGCAAAGCTCGGCTGCACCGGCTGGAGCTACGACGACGTACTGCCCTATTTCCGTCGCAGCGAATGCAACCAGCGCTTCCTCGACGACAGCGGCGATCCCTGGCACGGCGGCACCGGCCCTCTGCACGTCAGCGACCTGCGCACGCCCAATCCGTTCTCCCGGCGTTTCGTCGCGGCCGCGCTGCAAGCCGGCTATCGCCCAAACGACGATTTCAACGGCGCGGAGCAGGAAGGCGCAGGGCTCTACCAGGTCACGCAATGGAATGGCGAACGGTGGAATGCCGCGCGCGCGTATCTGCATCGTGGCGACAAGCGCGACCCGAGCTTCAGCGGAGGCCGGCCGAATCTTGCCGTGCTCACCGACGCCCAAGCGCTTCGTCTCGTCTTCAAGGGCAAGCGTGCAAGTGGCATTCACGTCGTGCGCGCGGGCGTCGAGCAAACCTTGCGGGCCCGCCGCGAGATCGTGCTCGCTTGCGGCGCGTTCAATTCGCCACAACTGCTGATGGCCTCCGGCATTGGTCCGGCGCAACATCTGCGCAGCGTAGGCATCGACGTGATTCACGACCTGCCCGGCGTCGGCGAAAACCTGCAGGACCATCTCGACGTCATCGTCAACAAGCAGGTGAGGTCGACGGACCTCTATGGCTATTCAGCCGGCGGCTTCCTGCGTCTCATGTCCGAGATCGTGCGATACCGGCGCAACCGCACGGGCATGGTCAGCTCCAACTTCGCCGAAGCGGGTGCGTTCGTCAAGACGCGTCACGACCTTGCCGTGCCCGACGTGCAACTGGCCTTCGTGCTGGCGCTGCTCGGCGATCGCAACAAAACCAAGCGCTCGAAGCTCGGACACGGCTATTCCTGTCATGCATACGTCCTGCGGCCCGAGAGCCGCGGTCATGTTCGTCTGCGCACGGCCGACATGCGCGATGCTCCGTCGATCGACCCGCGCTTTCTCTCCGCCGAAGCGGACATGGACGCGCTCGTTGCGGGCGTCAAAATCGTGCGCCGCATCTATGCGCAACCCGCTCTGGCCGATGCAGGCGGCAAAGAAATGCTCACCGACGACTTCGGACCCGACGGCTCGAACGAAGACGCGATCCGTGCGTTCGTGCGCAGTCAGGCCGACAGCGTCTATCACCCGGTCGGCACCTGCAAGATGGGCATCGACACGCAGGCGGTCGTCGATCCAAGCCTGCGCGTGCGCGGCATCGACGGTCTGCGCGTGGCGGACGCGTCGATCATGCCGACGCTCATCGGCGGCAACACGAACGCGCCGGCCATCATGATCGGCGAGAAGGCGGCGGACTTGATCCGCGCCGCAAACAGATAGATTCGGACAGCTTCAAATGGAGCATCTCATGCAAGCAATCGAAACCGCACCCGCGTTCAACACGACGCACGCCGTACCCGAGAGATGGCCCTTCGCGGTGGAGCGTCACACGCCGACGATCGGAGCGACGATCGAAGGCGTCGACCTGCGCGATCCGCTCGACGACGACACCTGTCTCGCCTTGCGCCGCGCGCTGCTCGAATACAAGGTCCTGTTTTTCCGCGATCAGGACATCACGCCGGCCCAACATGTGGCGCTGGCGCGGCGCTTCGGCGAACTGGAGATCCACCCGGCGTTTCCGCATCACCCGGAGCATCCCGAATTGGTGATCCTCGGGCGCAACGAAACGCGCCGTGGACGCGAAAACATCTACCACTCGGATGTATCGTGGCGTGACATTCCATCCATGGGTTCGATGCTGCGCTGCGTGCAATGCCCGGACGTGGGCGGCGACACGATCTGGATCAACATGGTCGCGGCCTATGCGAACCTTCCCGAGGAGATCAAGGCACGCATCGCTCATCTCGAAGCCGTCCACGACATTCTGCCGCTGTTCGGCACGGCGTTGCCGAAGGACCAGCATCCCGTCATGCGCCAGAAGTTTCCGCCGGTCACGCATCCGGTGGTGCGCGTGCACCCGGAAACCGGCGAGAAGGTTCTCTACGTCAATGAGGCCTTTACCACGCATCTATCGAACTACGGGCACGTGACGGCTGAGGCTTATCTCGTCGGCTTCGACTACAAGCTCGCCGAGATGGATCTGCTGCAATACCTGTTCCGTCAAGCTCAGGCGCCCGAATACCAGGTTCGTCTGAAGTGGAGACCCAACACGATCGCCTTCTGGGACAACCGCGCCTGTCAGCACTACGCCGTGCAGGACTACTTCCCCGCGCCGCGCCATATGATGCGCGCCACGGTAATCGGCGACCGTCCGGTCGGCATAGCCTGAGGAGACGGCATGACAATATTGAACACGTTCTACATCGGCGGCGCGTGGGTCGAACCGTGCCCCGGCAGCACGCTGATGGATATCGTCGATCCCGTCACCGAGGAACCAACCGGCAAGCTCGCGATGGGCACGGCAGCCGATGCCGACCGCGCCGTGGCCGCGGCACGCGCTGCATTCCCGGCATGGTCAGCGACGAGCCGCGAGGAACGCATCGCCTTGCTCGAACGGGTGATCGAAAGGTATCGCGCCCGTCTCGACGATCTTGCTGACGCCGTGCGCCGCGAGATCGGCGCGCCCATCGCACTGTGCAGGCACTTGCAGGCGCCGATCGGCCTCGCGCAGCTTCAGGCGGCGCTGGAAACCCTGCGTCATTTCGAGTTCGAGACGAATCACGGCAAGAGCGATGTACGCCGCGAAGCGATCGGCGTTGCCGCACTCATCACCCCGTGGAACTGGCCTCTGAACCAGATCACCGCCAAGGTCGCGCCTGCGCTCGCGGCGGGCTGCACCATCTTGTTGAAGCCTTCCGAGATCGCCCCGTTCGACGCCGTCATTTTCGCGGAAATCATGCATGAAGCGGGCGCGCCGGCAGGCGTCTTCAACATGATCTTCGGCGAAGGACGGGTCGTGGGCGAGCATTTGTCCGCGCATCGCGACGTGGACATGGTGTCGATCACCGGTTCGACGCGCGCCGGCATCGAAGTCGCCATGAGCGCCGCGCCGACAGTCAAGCGAGTCGCTCAGGAGCTTGGCGGCAAGTCGCCGCTCCTGATCCTCGACGACGCCGACCTCAAGGCCGCAGTGACGAGCGGCGTCGCACAATGCATGGCCAACTCGGGGCAGACGTGTGTCGCGCCCACCCGCATGCTGGTGCCGCGCGACCGTTACGAAGAGGCCGTGACGATTGCCGCCGCCGTTGCCAACGCAGTGACGGTTGGCGACCCGGCCGATCCGGCCACGAAGATGGGACCGATCTCCAACCGCGCCCAGTATGACAAAGTGCAGCGAATGATTCGCACCGGGCTCGAAGAAGGCGCGCGGCTCGCGGCGGGCGGCGTGGGCCGGCCGGAAGGCATCTCGCGAGGTTTCTATGCGCGCCCCACCGTCTTTGCCGATGTTCACAACGGCATGAAGATCGCGCGTGAAGAGATTTTCGGCCCTGTGCTGGTGGTGATCGCCTACGACGATGAGGAAGAAGCCATCGCTATCGCCAACGACACGGACTTCGGGCTTGCGGGTTATATCGCCACCGGCGATGCACAACGGGCCCGGCGCATCGCAACGCGGCTGCGCGTGGGATCGGTGCGGATCAATGGCGCCATGATGGACATCACCGTGCCCTTCGGCGGCTATAAAACTTCCGGCAACGGGCGCGAATGCGGAGCGGAAGGGCTGGCCGAGTTTCTGGAATGCAAGTCGGTCACTGCCTGACGGAACACGTGAATCGGTGGAAAGAAAGGCCTGCAGCACGAGGCCTTTCTCATGGCGCCGCCAAAGCGCCCTCAGATCGTGGACAAGGTCAGCGCGTTCTTCACTGACTTCACGCCCTCCACGCCTTCGGCCACTTGAGTGGCCAGTCTGATCTGCGCCTCTTCCGGTACGGTGCCTTCCAGTATCACCGCCCCTTCAGACGCGCGAACCGTGATGCTGGCCACCCGCAGCCCCCGAGTCTTGCTGAGTGCGCGGAGCACGCTCTTTTGCAACGCCCGGTCGGCCGCCTTGCTGGCTGCTTTGCTTGCCTTCGCATCCGATGCCGGCACGGAGGACGCGGCATAACTACTCTGAGCGTGCGCACCGGAAGACCCGCCTATGGAAGCCGCCAGCATGAAAGCAGCGCCGACGAGCCGCATCGCTTTAATCGATTGCATCAGGATTTCCTTTCTCTCTTTGGTTGTCGTGAACGAACCCCATCGTCAGAAACGATGTGTCATGCCAACGAGTCCCAGAACTTGTTTCGAGCCGCTGACGACTCCCGCCACGCCGGGCCAGCTCATGTTTGCGCTGCCGTTGTTCTTCACGTACCCGGCGCGCATATAAAAACTGGTGCGTTTCGAAATGTTGTGGTCGACGCCGACCTCGACACCGAGGCTATTGTCGTGAACGCCGCGCACGACGCGTTGAATGCCCGCAAGTTCAACGGTATCGAAAGGCGTGGCCTGAATCGTCGCGCCCAGCTCCATGATGCTGTACGAATGCACCAGAGTCCCGAGCGGCAGGCTCACCGCGGGCGTCACTGTTACCAGCGCGCCATCGGGCACATCCTTGGGGCGGTTGTAGGAATAGTTGAACTGGAAGTTCACGATGCCCAGCCGATACGCCAGCGCCCCGGTGAAATGCTCGGTCGCCATCAACGGGAACGATGTCAAGAGGGAAGGCGCGGCAGGCACCAGCGGCGCGGTCTCGTTCGAGCCGTGCTGATACTGATAGCCGACGCCCGCGTAAAAGCCGTAACCGGAATAGCTCGCGGCCAGGTCGAGCATGTTGCCTGAAGTGACGGCCACTGGCTGGGTCGTGGCAGACGCCAGCGCGTACATCGCATAGAGGTGAACGCCGCTCAGGTCCGGCGAGAGATAAACGATCGAACTGCTGGTTCGCCCGGACACGTACTGGGTCGCGAGAGTGGCGCGATCGGTGGCGCCGGCGAGATCGGCTGCGGCCAGCGGCGACAACGCTTCGTTGCCGCGGAACGGGTCCGTGAAATACACCGCCCAGAAGCTGGGCTGATATTGACGCCCGAAGCTCAACTGGCCGTAGGTGTCGTGCTTCAATCCTACCCAGGACTGCCGGTAGAACATGGCGGTGCTGTCGGCGAAGTAAGTGCCGTTATTCGTGTTGTACCCGCTCTCGACATCGAACACCGCCTTCAGCCCGTTGCCGAGGTCTTCCGAACCCTTCAGGCCGACCAGCGAACCTGTCGACCCGCCGCTTCGCTCGGCATATGAATGCCGTCCACCGTTATCCAGATACTGTACGAACACGTCCGCGACGCCGTACAGGGTCACGCTCGACTGCGCGGAAGCCGCCCCGGCGGCGAGCATCAAAACAGCCCCGAATACAGGTCTGATCCTGAAACGCATGCATGTCTCCCCTTTTCGTTCTGAATCCGGTGAACATGAGCAATGCCAAGGTGTGTCGACCGTGGCCAGCCAACACGCATCGAGCCGATGCCGCGGATCGCCAAGTCGGCGCGCGGGCCCAAGATCGACGTCTCTGTTGTCGCGAGTCAATATTGCGGGGACCGCCAGACGGAACCACTACCCGAACCGAGGGGGGACGGGAATACCCCGAGCGAGGCAAGGGCGAGCGGCACTCGACGCCTACCCGAAAGAGGGGGCGGCAAAAGCGCGCCGCGCCGTTACGCTCGACAGAACCGGTCATCAGCGTGCCGATGCCCCCGGGCATTGGTTCTTGCATGACCCATGCGTTGATCTGCTGCACTTATCCTTGAGCGAGGTGGCAATGTCCGCGATCCGATCCATGCCCGTCACGCGGCGGCCTGTGCATACCCGACGCATCGAGTGTGCGGGTTATGAAAGAAGCGACGGCCTGTTCGATATTGAAGGCCACATGATCGACACCAAGGCCGACGACGCCAATCTGATCTTCAAGGTCGTGCCGGCCGGCTCGCCAATTCACGACATGCGTATCGTCGTGACCGTCGACAGCAGGCTCGTGATCCATCGCATAGAGGCTCGCACCGAGGCCGCGCCAAGTCGCTATTGCGCGGAGATCAACGCGGCCTACGCGTGCCTCGCGGGCGTGGCAATCGGCGCGGGATTCATGAAGGAAGTAAGACGCCGCCTTGCCGGGACAAGCGGTTGCACGCATCTGAGCGAACTGCTCGGGCCAATTGCGACGACCGCTATCCAGACGCTCATAGGCTTGCGCGCCAGCGGAAAGGTCCGTCAAGAGCAGTCCGACCAAGCCGACATGCCAATGCTCGACACCTGTCATGCGTGGCGCGCGGACGGCGAGGTCGTGCGTTTCGTCTCCCGGCGCAAGCGCGAGCGCGAAGCTTCTCAGACTGTTCCTTCACGCGCCGGTAAAATATCGTAGTTGCACGATCTCGACCGCCCCGCCCCGGCGTGAAAATCCGCGACTAGCGCTGCGCTACAATAAGCCGGTCATCATTTTGTCTTCTGGCAGGCGCCGCTCAGGCGCCTAACCGGAACGCGCAAGGCGCAGGTCAGCATGCCGCAGAATTCTCCTTTCGAGGACCGTCCGCTCTCGCGCCGCCTGCAAAACGGCAGGATCGAACCCAACACCGAATCCCGTCTGGTCGCACCGCGCGGCGCCGCACGCATCGTTGCGCGCGAGCGCTTGCTCGCCCGGTTGCTCGACGCGCGCCGCAGTCGTTGCGTGATTCTTCAAGGTCCCGCCGGTTGCGGCAAAACGAGTGTCGTGATTGCGTGGCGCGAGGCCTTGCTGTCGCTCAGTTTCGACATCGCGTGGCTCACCCTCGCACCGGAAGACAACGACCTCGCCCACTTTTTCGATTGCCTCGTCGCCAGCCTCGCGCACGTCGATCCCGCCATCTCCCGCGAAGCCGGGCTGCTGGGCGGTCGTGGACTGGATGACGAAGCCGTCGAACGCACCGTCATCGCGCTCGTGCGCGGCATCGCCGGTCATCCCGGAGACGTCGTGCTGGTGCTCGACGACCTGCATCATCTCGCCAACGCACGCAGTCACGAAGCGTTGCAATGGCTCCTCGATTACGCGCCGCCCAACCTTCACCTCGTGCTCGTTTCGCGTGGCAGCGTGCCACTCTCGCTTGGCCGGACGCGCGACGAGGGACTCGTGCTCGAACTGGACATGCGCGATCTTCGCTTCACCGCTGCGGAATCCGAACAATTCCTGCGAGAGCAGCTCGGCGAAATCAATCCGCGAGATGCCCGCTACACGCATGAGCAAACGGATGGCTGGGTCGCCGGCCTGCAACTGTGCGCGATGCGCTTCAAAAAGAGAAAACCAGGCGCGGCGGATATCGCCGGAGCCGATCTCTCGACGCACGGTAGGCTTCAGGACGCGCGCGGCCTTACCGAGTACTTCGAGCGGGAAGTGTTGTCGCGCCTTGCGCTCCCCGAGGTCGAGTTGTTGATACGAATTTCCGCCTGCACGCTGTTTTGCGCGCCGCTGTGTATTGCGTTGCTTGGAGACGAACAGACAGCGGGCGAAGTGCGCGTGCGGCTGGCGAGACTTGAAAGCGACAACCTCTTCATTGCGCCGATCGAAAGCGCGGGCAGCGAAACGTGGTATCGGCTCAACCCGCTCTTTCGCGAGACCCTGCTCGAACGCTTTCAGGCGCGCAGCGAAGTGCATCGACGTGCCGTGCATCGGGCGGCATGGACCTGGTTTCGCGATCACGATCATCCCGACGAGGCGGTGCGCCACGCATTGCTCGCGGGCGAAGCGGCCGCCGCGGCCGATCTCGTCCAGCGCGTTGCCCGCACCATGCAGGTCGCCGGGAAACTGCGCAAGCTCGTCGGGCTCATGCGGCTGCTCCCATGCGTCGAGGTTCAGGCTCGCATCGGTCTGCGGCTTCTGATGGCGCATCTGCATCTGTATGCGCGCGAATTCGGCGCCTGCGCGGCGGCCATCGCGCGACTGCACGACGACATTCCTTTCGCCGACACTCAATCGCGCTACCGCCTGGCTCTTTTGCGCACGGCGCTCGCCGTGCAACGCGACGACCCCGACGCCGCCGCCTCGATGTTGCCGCAACTGCTGGGCATTCCCGCCGACGCGGACAGTCTCGCGACGGGCGCGCGCACCAACCTGCTCTCGTGGATCCACATGCGCCACGGCGCGTACGAAGAGGCGCGGCGCGTGCAGACGCAGTCGGCGCAACTGCTCTTCGAAGGCGCACCGCTTTCCGGCACGCCAGCGGGCGCATTGAACGGCCGCTGCATGATCGGATTCAGCCATGCGCTGGAAGGCAGGTTCGTGCAGGTCGAGCGCATTGCCCGCGACGTACTCTGCAAGGCCGACAGACTCGGCAGTGCGGCCGCCGAAGCCGCATGTTTCGCCGCCGCGTTGCTGGCCGAAGCGCTCTACGAGTTCGGCGAACCCGGCGCCGCGCGCAAGCTGCTTGAAGAGCGTATCGACGTGCTGGAGCGTGTCTCCATCCCCGACTCCGTGCTGCGCGTGTTCACCGTGCTTTCGGCGGTGCACTGGACGACCGGGCATCGGCTGAACGCGTTCGCATACCTCGAACGGCTTGAACGATACGCGACGCAACACGGCCTCGTGCGGCTCGTCGCTCATGCCGTGGCAGAACAGACGCGGCGTCATCTGTCATGCGGACAGTTCGACGCGGCGCAAGCGGGACTGACCCGCCTCGACACGATCGCCGCGCACAGCGACGCCGCCCCTTCCACGACCGTCGCGGAGATTCGGGCGATGGCGGCACGCGGGCAGATCGACTGGTGCATGGCGCACGAAGACTGGGAAAGCGCGGCACTGCGTCTGCAATCGCTCATTCCGTTTTACGAAGCGCACGGCTGGCAGCGGCACGTTGCCTGTCTGCAAATGCAGTCGGCATTGGTCGATGAGCGGCGCGGCCGACCGGACGCGGCGCGCGTGGCCGTGCTGGCCGCATTGCGGCGCGGACACCGGCTCGGTCTCATACGCAGTTTGCTCGATACGGACCCCGGCGCCCTCGATCTCATCACTCATGTCGAGCAGAGTGAACCGCACGATCCCGTGCTTTCCTTTTACGTGGACCGATTGCATGCCGCGCAACAAGGCGCGCCGCGCAGCGGTGCCAAGCCGGCCGCGCGGCTCAACAACGCGGGCGGGAGCATCGACACGTTGAGCGAACGCGAAACGCGCGTGGTCGGATTGCTGGCGCACGCGCTGCCGAATAAGAAAATCGCGCGCACGCTCGGCATTTCGCCCGAAACCGTCAAGTGGCATCTGAAAAATATCTACGGGAAGCTCGGCGTGGCAAGCCGCGACGAAGCGGTCGCGCGCGTGCGCGATCTCGAACTGAGCAACGCGACGCTGGGCAGTGCCGCCAGTGGAGCAGGCTGACGAGCCCTGATTCGTTCTTGCGCAGCCACGCCACCCGCCTTGGGTGGTTCCGTCGCAGCCGCAACGCACTATCCTTCGATTCAAGGGGTAGTGCGTAATCATTGCGCACACAAAACTCCACGAAATAACGCCGGTGCGCGCCGCGGTGCGCACTGAAGCCAAGGAGACAGGCGTAAATGAGTACGCTGATGGATGACGTATCTGCAGTAGCGCCTTATCGTCCCGTGCGTTTCCCGGAGCGCCGGCCGCACATCGAGCACCGTCCCGACGGCACGCTTATCCTCAGTTCGGCGAGCGCGCCGCCGGTCATTGCCGAGCGCAGCTTTGCCGCGTTCATTCCCGCGTGGGCCGAGCGTCGCGGCGATGACACGGCATTCGCCGAGCGCGATGCAACGGGCGCATGGCGCACCATTAGCTGGCGCGAACTGTGGGTACAAGTCCAGACGGTTGCCGCCGCGCTGCTCGAAATGGGACTGGGTCAGCAGCGTCCCGTGATCCTGCTATCAGGCAATTCGATCGAGCAGGCGGTATTGCTGCTCGCGGCCGAATACGTCGGCATTCCGAGTGCGCCGGTGTCGCCTGCTTATTCGCTCGTCAGCCGGGACTTCGCGCGTCTCAAAGGCGTGCTGCGAATGGTTCCGCCCGCCACGGTGTTCGTGCAGGATGCGGCGCAGTTCGCGCGCGCGCTTGCCGCTCTCGCCGCTTCGGGCGTCGCGGGCACATCGATCATCACCGTGCGCAACGCCGCGCCCGGCCACCGCACCTGGGCCGACTTGCTCGCCAGTGGATTGACGCACGCGCGCAGCGCCGCCGTCGCGGCAGCGCATGCATCGATCGACGGCGCCCACACCGTTCGCGTGCTGTTCACCTCGGGCTCGACCGGTGTTCCGAAGGGCGTGCCGCTCACCTACGGCAACTTCAGGGCAGTCGCGTCCTACTACGCCGACAACCTCGGCTGGCTGCTGGAATCGCCACCGGTCTTTCTCGACTGGCTGCCCTGGCACCACGGTCTGGGCGGCGTGCTCAATCTCGGCCGTTCGATCCAGTTCGGCGCGACCCACTATATCGACGACGGCCGGCCGCTTCCGGGCCTGATCGAGCGCACGGTTCGCAATCTGCGCGACGTCTCGCCCACCGTGTTCACGAGTGTTCCCTCGGCGTGGGCCGTACTGGCGGGCGAACTCGAACGTGACCCCGTGCTCGCGCGAAGCCTGTTCGCCGACGTCCAGTATTTCGGCTATGGCGGGGCCAGCCTTCCCGCCGACGTGTGGAATCGCATCCAGCGCGTCGCCGTCGATACCATCGGCCGGCGCATCGTCTTTTCGACCGGTCTCGCCTGCACGGAAACGAGCGGCATGGGCACCTATTGTGGCTGGCCGTCGAAGGACCTCGGCAACATCGGCGGCCCGGTGCCCGGCTCCGAAGTGAAGCTGGTGCCGCTCGACGGCGGCGACGGACGCTACGAGATCCGCATGCGCGGCGCGAATGTCTTCGGCGGCTATCTCGACAATCCGGAACTGAGCGCGGCCGCGTTCGATTCAGAAGGCTTCTTCCGCCTCGGCGACGCCGTCCGTCTGGCCAATCCGGAAGATGCGGGCGAAGGCCTGCTCTTCGCCGGCCGCGTGGTCGAAGACTTCAAGCTCACCAACGGCACCTGGGTACGCACGGGCGCCGTCCGTCTCGGTCTGCTCGAACTGTGCGCCCCGCTCATTTCGGACGCGGTGATCTGCGGTCACGATCACGACTATCTCACCGCGCTTGCATGGCCGAACGTGGCCGCCTGCAAACGGCTCGCCCCCGAGCTTGCCGAATTGGACGCGGAAGCGCTCGCCCGGCATCCGCTCGTGGTGGCCGCGCTGCGCGAACGCCTCGTCACTCAGCGAGGCGGTGGCGCCAGCCGCACCATCGAACGCGTGATGCTGATGGCGGAACCGCCTTCCATCGACGCCAACGAGATCGCCGAAAAAGGCTACGTCAATCAGGCCGTCACCCGCGCGCGGCGCGCTCATCTGATCGAGCCTCTCTTTCACGCCGAGCCGGCCGCGCATATCGCCTGCGCACGGTAAGCCTCACACCCGGATCAGGCGGATCCTTTCTCAGGAACTTAGTCATGCACATTACTCGAACCGTCTTCCGCGACGATCACGAAATGCTGCGCACCAGCGTGCGCCGCTTTCTGGAACGGGAATGCGTTCCGAAACAGGCCGAATGGGACAAGACCGGCCGCGTCGATCGCGAAACCTGGCTGAAGGCGGGCCGTGAAGGACTGCTGTGCCTGACGCTGCCAGCCGAATACGGCGGCGGCGGCGGCGATTTCGGGCATGCGGCCGTGCTTAACGAAGAAGTGAATCGCGCGGGCCTGAGCGGGCTGGGCTTCGGCGTTCACTCGGACGTCATCGCGCCTTATATCGCACGCATCGGCAGCGAAGAGCAAAAGCAGAAGTGGCTCCCCAAAGTCTGCTCGGGCGAGGCAATTCTCGCCATCGCAATGACCGAACCGGGTACTGGCAGCGACCTCAAGTCCGTGCGGACGAGCGCCGTGCGCGATGGCGACGAGTACGTCATCAACGGCAGCAAGACCTTCATCAGCAATGGTCTGAATGCCGACCTGATCATCGTGATCTGCAAAACAGACCCGAGCGCGGGTTCGAAGGGCGTGAGCCTGATCGTGGTCGAGGCAACTCGTCCCGGATTTCGCCGTGGCCGCAAGCTCGACAAGGTCGGCATGCACGGGCAGGACACCGCCGAGTTGTTCTTCGACGACGTGCGCGTTCCGGTCGCCAACCGTCTCGGCGAGGAAGGTCAGGGCTTTGCCTACCTGATGGGTGAACTGCCGCAGGAGCGCTTGTCCATCGCCATCGGCGCGGCGGCGAAGCTCGAAGCCTGCCTCGAACATACGCTGAACTATGTGAAGGACCGCCGCGCCTTCAATCAGACCGTATGGGACTTCCAGAACACCAAGTTCAAGCTTGCCGACATCAAGGCCCAGGCCACGGCCGTGCGCCTGATGGTCGATCACTATCTGGCCGAGCACGTGCGCCGTCGCCTGACGCTCGAAGAAGCCGCCATCGCCAAGCTCTACGCCACCGAGACACTTGGCAAGGCGCTCGACGAGATGGTGCAGCTTCACGGCGGCTACGGCTACATGCTCGAGTACCCCCTCGCACGCGCTTTCGCCGATGCGCGCGTGAACCGCATTTATGGCGGCACGAGCGAGGTCATGCGCGACCTCATCTCCCGCAAGCTGTAAGTCGAACCTTCTTTTCCACGGAGCAGTGATATGACTCGTAACGTCTTCGTCGCCGGCGTCGGCATGATCCCGTTCAAGAAACCCGGCACCAGCGACACCTACGACGTGATGGGCGCCGGCGCGGTTCGCCAGGCACTGGCCGATGCCGGGCTCGACTACGCCGACGTCCAGCAGGCCTACGCCGGTTACGTCTACGGCGATTCGACCTGCGGTCAGAAAGCGCTCTACCGCGTGGGCATGACCGGCATTCCGGTCATCAACGTCAACAACAACTGTGCAACCGGTTCGTCGGCGTTGTTCCTCGCCCGTCAGGCCGTCCAGAGCGGCGCGGTGGACTGCGCGCTTGCGGTCGGCTTCGAATTCATGCAGCCGGGCGCGCTGTCATCGAAGTGGAGCGACCGCGCACCGGCGCTCGAACGCGCGCTGGATCTGGTCAACGAACTGGTCGACCGAACCGATCTGGTCTGCCATCCGCCAATTCAGCGGCGCGGGCCGGGCGCACATGGAGAAGTACGGCACCCGCCTCGAAACCTTTGCCAGGATTCGCGCGAAGGCGAGCCAGCATGCGGCGCGCAATCCGCTCGCCGTGTTCCGCAATGTCGTGACGCCGGAAGACGTGCTGGCCTCGCCGATGATCTGGGAAGGCGTGCTGACGCGCCTGATGGCCTGTCCGCCGACTTGCGGGGCGGCTGCGGCGATCGTCGTGTCGGAGGCGTTCGCGCGGCGGCACGGCTTGCGCACCGACGTGCTGATCGCCGGCCAGTCTCTCACCACCGACGAGCCGAGCACTTATGACAGCCGCGACATGATCCGCGTGGTCGGCTTCGACATGACGCGCTCCGGCGCGAAGCTCGCGTACGAGCAGGCAGGCGTCGGTCCCGAAGACATCGACGTGATCGAATTGCACGACTGCTTCGCGCAGAACGAGTTGTTGACCTACGAGGGCCTTGGTCTGTGTGCCGAAGGCGATGCGGAAAAACTCGTCAACGACGGCGACAACACATACGGCGGCAAGTGGGTGGTCAATCCCTCGGGCGGGCTCTTGTCCAAGGGTCATCCGCTCGGCGCGACCGGCCTTGCTCAGTGCTACGAGCTGACCCATCAGATGCGCGGCACGGCCGACGAACGTCAGGTGGAAGGCGCGAAGGTCGCGCTGGCGCATAACCTCGGGCTCGGCGGCGCGTGCGTCACGACCGTGTACAAGGCCGCCTGATGCCGCGCCTTCCGATGGAGTATCCGACATGATCGACAAGAAGCACATCGGCCTGGTGATTCCGGCCTTTCGTACCGTGGCCGAAGCGGGACGACTGCGCTTTTTCGCGAAGGCGATCGGCGAGACCAACCCGATCTATTTCGATGAATCGGCGGCGCGCGATGCCGGCCACCCCGGCCTGCCACTGCCGCCCACCTTCCTGTTTTCACTGGAACTCGAGCAGCCCGATAAAAGCTGGCGCGACGAGATCGGCATTCAGGTCGCGCGCATCCTGCACGGCGAGCAGTCGTTCACCTATCACCGTCTGGCCTATGCGGGCGACGTGCTGCGCTTCGAGTGCCGCATCGCCGACATCTACGACAAGAAAGGCGGCGCGCTCGATTTCGTGGTGCGCGAAACGCGTGTGACCAACCAGCATGGCGAGCATGTCGCGGATCTGCGCAGCGTGCTCGTGCATCGCAACGGCTGAGGAGAAACCCGAATGACACCATTAAGTTTCGATGACATCGAGGTGGGTGACACACTGCCGCCGCTCACGCTGGCGCCCGTCGACCGCACGACGCTGGCGCTTTTCGCAGGCGCATCCGGCGATCACAACGCGGTTCACATCGACCTCGATTTTGCACGGCGTGCCGGCATGCCCGACGTCTTTGCGCACGGCATGTTGTCGATGGCCTGGCTCGGCCGCCTGCTGACGCTGTGGACCGACCAGCGCAATCTGCGGCACTTCGGCGTGCGCTTCGTCGGCATCACGCAACTGGGACACCGGATCACGTGCAGCGGACGGGTCGTCGACAAATCCGAGGCGAATGGCGAACGTCTCGTGAAGGTCGAGATCCAGACCACCAATCAATACGGTGAGCCGCGCGTCCTGGGCGACGCGTCGATCGCACTGTAGTTTCGTTTCATCAAGGAGATAGACATGGGTAAGCTCGACGGCAAGGTAGCGCTCGTCACCGGTTCCGGACGTGGTATTGGCCGCGCGATCGCGGAGAAACTGGCAAGCGAAGGCGCGCGTCTCGTGATCAACGACCTCGACGCCGAGCCGGCGCACGAAACGGTCGAGGTTTTGAAGAAGATGGGCACGCAGGCCGTCGCGGTCGTCGGCAACGTAAGCGCGCCCGACTTCGCCGACCGCTTCATCGGCACGGCGATGAACACGTTCAAGGGCATCGACATCATCGTCAACAACGCCGGTTATACGTGGGACGACGTGGTCCAGAAGATGACCGACGAACAGTGGTACGCGATCATCGACTGTCACATGACCGCGCCGTTTCGCATTCTGCGCGCCGCCTATCCGCATGTGAAGGCGTTGCATGCCGCCGACAAGGAAGCCGGCCGCGACGTATATCGCAAGGTCGTGAATATTTCGTCGGTATCGGCGCTCACCGGCAATGCCGGGCAGATGAACTATTCGTCGGCGAAAGCGGGCGTGATCGGCATGACGCGTGCGCTGAGCCGCGAGTGGGGGCGCTTGAACGTCAATGTCAACTGCGTGGCGTTCGGGCTGATTCACACGCGCATGACGAAGGCGGATGCGGATTCCGGCGCGACGGTCAGGATCGAAGGGCGCGATATTCGCGTGGGCGTGAATGCGGAGCGGCTGAAAGCGCATGCGATGAGCAATCCGCTGGGACGCGGGGGCACGCCGGAAGAAGCGGCTGGCGGCGTGTATCTGTTTTGCTCGCCCGAGTCGAACTACATCACGGGGCAGACGGTGGCGGTAGCCGGCAATCTGCAGTGATGCGGGCAGTGACATGAACGCGCAACGGTCCGGCTCGAAGCCGGACCGTTTTTTTTTGCTACCGCGTATGACTCGGACGGGCTCAGCCCTCTGCCTGAAAGCCGACCCCGTGAAGGCGCATGCGATCGATGGCGGCGTCGTCGAAACCCCAATCGTGCAACGCACGCAGCCCCCCTTCACCGCGTTGCGGCGCGGCGCGCGTGACTTTCGAAGGCGTGCGAGAAAAACGCGGTGCGGGTGCAGGCTGAACCACGCCAGCCACCTCGACGAAACTGCCGCGCGCCTGATGCTGCGGATGAGCCGGCGCTTCCGAAAAGCTCAAAACTGGCGCGACACACGCGTCGCTACCTTCGAACACGGCGCACCATTCATCGCGCGTGCGTTCGAGAAAGGCCGCCGCAAAGCGTTCGCGCAGGACCGGCCAGCCGCTGCGATCGTGCTGCTCCGGCAATCCCGCGTCCGCGAGGCCGAGCTTCGTGAGGAGTTCGGCATAGAAACGCGACTCGACCGCGCCGACCGTCATGTATTGACCATCGCGAGTGCGGTAGCTGTCGTACCAGGGCGTGCCGCCATCCAGCAGATTGCTCTCGCGCTCCTCGCGCCAGTTGCCCGAAGCGAGCATGCCCCAAAAGATCGAACCCAGTTGTGCCGCGCCTTCGATCATCGCGGCATCGACTACCTGACCTTCGCCGCCACGCTGAACGTTGAAGAGCGCCGCCACCACGCCCAGCGCGAGAAGCATGCCGCCACCGCCGTAGTCGCCGACAAGATTCAGCGGCGGCACCGGCGCTCCGTCGGCGCGGCCGATGCCGGACAGCACGCCGGACAGCGCGATGTAGTTCAGATCGTGCCCCGCGCGCGCGGCGAGCGGACCCGTTTGCCCCCAACCGGTCATGCGTCCATACACGAGTCTCGAGTTGCGCGACAGTGCGGCTTGCGGGCCGAGCCCAAGGCGTTCCATGGTGCCGGGCCGAAAGCCTTCGATCAGCACATCGGCGCGGGAAATAAGATCCAGCGCGGCTTCGGCCGCTTCGGGTTGCTTCAGATCCAGCGTGACCGAACGACGACCGCGCCCCGTGACATCCGCACGGTTGCCGTTGGTCTTCGGACCCAGATCGGCGTGCGGACGGGGCCGGTCGACTCGCAAGACATCCGCGCCCATGTCGGCCAGCAACATGGCGCCGAACGGCCCCGGACCGATTGCCTCGAATTCCAGCACGCGTACACCGCTCAAAACACCCATCGTTCCTCCCTTGTCGATTTTGCATGACGGTGCGTTCGGCGCACCGCGGTAGATCGGCTTTCCGTCTTCCGGATGACGGCCTCGATTCAGTGGAAGTAAGCCAGAATGCAGGAGAAGCGGCACCCCCCTGGCCGGGTGGAAGGCTTCGCTGCCTGACTTCGTTAGTTGACGGCGCGCGCCCTGCCCGCCCAGTATGCCGCGCGGAGTTCGCGCTTGAGGATCTTGCCCGCGCCCGACAAGGGCAGCCGCTCCCGAAACTCGATCGTTCTGGGACATTTATAGCCGGCGATGAACGCGCGGCAATGCCTGCGTATCTCTTCTTCGCTGGTCGTTTCGCCGGGCTTGCACACGATCACGGCGTGGACCGCTTCACCCCACATGTCATGCGGCACGCCTATCACCGCACACGCGGCGACCGCGCCGTGAAGTGCGATCACGTTTTCGACCTCGGCGGAATAGACGTTTTCGCCGCCGCTGACGATCATGTCCTTGAGCCGGTCGACGATGTACAGATAGCCTCGGTCGTCCATATACGCGCCGTCGCCAGTATGCAGCCAGCCGCGACGTAAGGCCTGCGCGGTTTCCTCCGGCTTGTTCCAGTAGCCCGCCATTACGTTCGGTCCGCGCACGACGAGCTCCCCTACCGTGCCGCGCGGCACTTCCTGGCCGTGCACATCGACCACTTTCACCAGCAGTCCGGGCAGCCCACGGCCGATGGAGCGATAAAGGCCGCTCCTTCTCGCCGCGTCATCGTGATTGGCGGGCGGATTGACGGAGATGCTGGGACAGGCCTCGGTCATGCCGTACGAATGCGCCAGTTCGACACCCGGCAGGCATTCGATCACGCGATTCAGCAACGGCTCGGGAATAGGCGACGCGCCATAGGTGAGACGCCGCAAGCGCGACAAATCGGCCTGGGCAAAATCTGGGTGATTCAAGACGCCCTGGATCATCGTCGGCACGAGCAGGGTTTCGCTGACGTGCTCTTGATCGATTGCCTTTAAGACTTCGCGCGCGTCGAAGGCGGGAATGATCACATGCGCCTCGCCCGCAACGAACTGCACGAGCGCACGCCCAAGAGCCGCGACATGAAAAAACGGCGCGGCGTGCAGCACCGCGGTCCCGGCGAGCGGCGCCGATTCCGCGATCCGCATGATGCACGACGACCACATGTTCAGATGCGTCTGCATCACCCCTTTCGGAACACCGGTGGTGCCGCCGGTGTACATGATGCAAGCGAGGTCGGCACCGCTGCGACCGATGTCCTCCATCGGCGCGGCTGCCGCGATCAGGGCGTCGAACGACAGCATGCCGTCCGGCGCCGCGCCATCGCCTGCGTGAATCAGTATTGGAACGGTTCGCACAAGGCGGCATACGTTGCGCGCCGTCTCGAGGTGCTGGTCATCCACGATCAGGATGCGCGTGTCGCAATCGTTCAACGAATAGGCGATCTCCGCGGCGCTCCAGCGAATATTGACGGGATTGAGCACGCCGCCGCCCCACCAAACGCCCATCGCATACTCGAGGTAGCGGTCAGAATTCAGCGCCAGCATGCCGACCCGCTCGCCCTCCGTCAGGCCGAGTTCGACCAGAGCCGACGCAAGCCGCGCGACGCGATCGCCGAATTCACGAAAGGTCCGCCTGCGCCCTTTGAACGATACCGCCGTCCGGTCCGGGTTCTGCCGAAGCGAGCGATGAAGGCCCTGAGTCAACTGCATGCTGTCTTCCCTCTGCCGGCGCGTTATCCGTTGAACGACGGCTGCCGTTTGTCGATGAAAGCGGACACGGCTTCGCGGTGATCGTCCGTTTGATGAGCCAACGCCTGATAAGCCGCCGACATCTCCAGCAGCGTGTCGAGCCGGCAATGCATGCCTTCGCGCAGCAGCCGTTTGGCAAGGCGCACCGCATGCGGCGGATTGGCCGCGATGTCCTCGGCGAGGGCGCGCGCGGTTGCAAGCAGCGTGTCATGCGCAACGACGCGCGATACGAGATTCCATTCGAGCGCCTGCTGGGCGCCGATCACCCGGCCGGTGAAGGTCAGTTCCGCCGCCCGCGACAGTCCGATGATGCGTGGCAGGAGCCACGCGCCACCATCGCCGGGAATGATGCCAAGCCGGACAAAACTTTCGGCGAACTTTGCGTGTTCCGACGCAATGCGTATATCACACATGCAGGTGAGATCCAGTCCAGCGCCGATTGCCGCGCCATTCACCGCCGCGATGACAGGCACTTCCAAATTGAAGAGCGCGAGCGGCAACTGTTGAATGCCTCGCCGGTACTCCTGACGGATCTCCACGCCTGACATGGACCCCGATGCATGCCGCTTCATGTCATGGACGTTGCCGCCCGAAGAGAAGGCCGTTCCGGCACCGGTCAGGATCACGGCCCGCACCGAGCGGTCTGTCTCGATCCGCCTGATCGCGTCGAGGAATTCGTCCACCGCCGTGTTGCCGGTCAGCGGATTGCGGCGCTCGGGCTCGTTCATCGTCAGCGTGACGATATGACCGTCCTGCTCGTACTTCAGAAAGTCGTTCATGGAATGTCCGGTCGTTATCAGAGGCCGTCGTCTCAGGCCGTTTTGTTTCAGGCCCGTCACTCAGGCCGTTTCGAGCGGCGCGGTTCGTGCGAAGTCGGCGATCGTGGGGGTCATCCGCGCGAGCGCCGCCTCGCCGACTACGCAATTCCAGTACGCCTCGGAACCGTCGGCCATGCGCCATTCGTGCAGTCGGCGCGTATAGAGCTGCAGGTCGTACTCCGCGGTCACGCCGATAGCCCCGTGCAGCGCGTGAGCGGTGGACGCCACCAGCGGCACCGCCATGCTGGTGCGCGCCTTGGCGATCGCCGTCGCGAGCCGCGCCGGCACAGGGCCGGCGCCGGAAAACGCCAGTTCGGCTGCAATTGCCGCCGCGCTCGTGTGCTGGGCCATCACACTCAACTGATGTTGCACCGCCTGAAACTTGCCGATGGACTTGCCGAATTGAGACCGGTCGTTGCAGTACCGAAGCGTCATGCCGAATACACGATCCATCGCACCGGAGATGGCTGCCGCGTGAATGGCCGCACTGAACAGAGGCACTTCCTCGCCGCTTCGACCGAGCGGCGCGGGAACGCGGTCGCCGCGCCATGTCAGGGTTGCGCACAGGCTGCCCCGCACGCCGCCCGGCTCGCATGCGGTATGGTTCGCGTCGAGCAGAAGCAGATCGCCATCCAGATTCGCGAGCACATATTCACAGATGGTCCCGAACGGCGTGGCGGGCGCCTCCAACGAATGGTGCTCATCGTCAAGGCGTCGGCAGCGGCCCGCCAGCGTGATCATGCCGGCTGGAGCCGCAATGCCGCTCTTGCGCAACAACGCCCGCGCCGCGATGCTCTGCGCCACCGGCGCGGGCGTGGCGAACCGCCCCAGCGTGACGAAGACAGGCGCGAGCGCGGACAGTGCAAGCCCGGCACCGCCCGCGCTTTCCGGCGTCAGCAGTTCCAGAAAGCCGGCTTCTTCCAGCGCAGCCCAGATAGCCGAGGGCGAGCCACCGTTTTCGATGGCCCTGATGGCGTCGGGAGTTGCGTAATCGCGCAGAATGGCCTCGATTGCTTCCGTGAACATGGGAGTCTTTCCTGATGCATGAGAATTAGCGCAAGCCCAGGCCGCGCGCGATCATGCCGCGCAGCACTTCGCGCGTGCCGCCGCGCAACGAGAATGCAGGGGAAACTTGACTGAGATAGGCCAGCGTCCGGTACAACTCGGGTGCGATGGACCGTGCCGGATCGGCCGTGATCGCGGCTTCCAGCAGCGCGGGTATGGTCTGCTCGAACTCGGTGCCGATGTCCTTCACCAGGGCGGCCTCGACCACGGGGCTCTCGCCGCGCGCGAGCCGCGCCGTCACCGCAATGGACATGCAACGCAATGTCGCCAGTTGCGCGACGAGGCTGCCAAGCAAAGCAAGGTCAGCGGGTTTCGCGCTCTCTCTTCGCAAATGGGCGACCCAGCTATCGAGCAGCACGACGCTCGAATAAAGCCGCTCCGGGCCGCTACGTTCGAACGCGAGTTCCGCGGTCACCTGTTCCCAGCCTGCGCCTTCCTCGCCGATCAGCGCTTCGTCGTTGAGGAAGACATCGTCGAAGGTCACTTCGGAGAAGTGCGCGTCGCCCGTGAGGTCCACGATAGGCCGCACATTCACGCCCGGCAACGCGAGATCCACGATGAACTGCGACAAACCCTTCTGGCGATCCTCCGGCGCTCCCGACGAACGCACGAGCGCGATCATGTACTGACAGTGCTGTGCATTGGTCGTCCAGATCTTGCGGCCGTTCAGCCGCCAGCCGCCTTCACTGCGTACCGCGCGGGTTCGCACGCTGGCGAGATCCGAGCCCGCGTTGGGTTCGCTCATGCCGATGCAGAAAAACGCCGACGCGGCGCAAATGCGCGGCAGGTAGAAGTCCTTCTGCGCCTGCGTTCCGTAGCGCAGGATCAATGGACCGCTTTGCCGGTCCGCGATCCAGTGCGCGGCCACCGGTGCGCCAACGGCAAGTAATTCTTCCACCAGCACGAACCGTCGAAACGCATCCATTCCCGCGCCACCGTAACGCGTGGGCAGCGTGAGCCCGACCCAGCCGCGCGCGGCGAGCCGACGGCTGAATGCGGCATCGAAGCCCATCCATGAACGGGCGCGGACGTCGGCCGCGGCGTGCGGCAGATGTTCCGCGATGAACTCCTTCACTTCCGCGCGGAAGGCTTCGGCCTCGACGGGCAACGCCGTTAGATGAAAGGCATCCAGCAGATTACTCACGTCTCGCTCCCCGTGTTTGCATGACAGACGTCCGATGAACGGCGCCCGTGTTCGAAGTGCGAAGTCGAATGCATGGTCACGCTCGAAGCCGCGTCAGTTCGTGCCGTAAAGCGTGACCACGCACGCACCGCCCAACCCGAGGTTGTGCTGCAACGCATGCCGCGCGCCCTCGACCTGACGCCGGTCCGCGCTGCCGCGCAACTGATGCGTGAGCTCGTAACACTGCGCAAGCCCCGTCGCGCCCAACGGATGTCCCTTCGATAGCAGCCCGCCCGACGGATTGACCACGACCTTGCCGCCATACGTGTTGTCGCCGTCCTTGACGAATTTTTCCGCGCCGCCTTCCGGACAGAAGCCCAGCGCCTCGTAGCAGATGACTTCGTTGTGCGCGAAACAGTCGTGCAGTTCGCATACGTCGATATCTTCCGGTCCGATACCCGCGTTTTCGTAGACCTTGTTGGCCGCCGAACGCGTCATATGCGTGCCGACGTAATTGAGCATCGACGGCGGATCGAACGAAGCGGGCGGATCGGTGGTGAGCGCCTGCGCGACGATCCGCACGTCGTTGCGCAGCCCGTGCTTCTTCGCGAAACGCTCCGACACGAGGATGGCGGCAGCGCCGCCGCACGTTGGCGGGCATGCCATCAGGCGCGTCATCACACCGGGGATCAGCACCGTATCGTTCATGACGTCTTCGGTGCTGACCTGCTTGCGAAACAGCGCCAGCGGATTATTGGCGGCGTGACGGCTCGCCTTGGCGCGCACGGCGGCGAACGTTTCCATCGTCGTGCCGTGACGCTTCATGTGTTCACGTCCCGCGCCGCCGAAGGTTCGCAACGCCTGTGGAAGATGCGCGAGATCCGCCGTCAGGCCATGCATGATCGGCACGAATCGTGCGCGCGTGACCGGGCGGTCGTCCCAGTGCGACTTCAGCGCGCCCGCCTGCATCTGTTCGAAGCCGAGCGCCAGCACGCACTCGGCGTCGCCCGTGGCAATGGCCTGACGCGCGAGATAAAGCGCCGTCGAACCCGTCGAACAGTTGTTGTTGACGTTGACGATCGGGATGCCCGTCATGCCGACTTCGTACAGTGCGGTCTGGCCGCAGGTGGAATCGCCATAGACGTAACCGGTAAAGGCCTGTTGCACGAGGTCGTAGGGAATGCCGGCGTCGGCGAGTGCGCGGCGCGTCGCCTCCGCTCCCATTTCGATGTAACTCTGGCTCGCGCCCGGCTTGGCGAACTGAATCATTCCGACGCCTGCCACCAGCACTTTTTCGCTCATGATGTTTCCCGTCAATAGTAGGGATGCTTACAGTTTTCTGGAGATCAGGTCGCGCAGCACTTCGCTGGTGCCGCCGAAGATGCGCGTCACCCGCATGTCGGCGAACGCGCGCGCGATCGGATACTCGAGCATGTAGCCGTAGCCGCCGTGCAACTGCACCATCTCGTCGATGCACTTCCACATGGTTTCGGTCGCGAACAGCTTGGCAATGGCGGCTTCCTGCAAGGTGAGCCTGCGCTCCATATGCTCGCGGAGGTAATAGTCCACCAGCGTGCGTACGGCCACTGCTTGCGCCTTGACATCGGCCAGCTTGAATTTCGTGTTCTGGAAGTCCCACACCGTCTGATTGAACGCGCGGCGATCCTTGACGTATTGCAGCGTGAGCTCCAGTTGGCGTTCGAGTTTCGCCGCACTGTAGATCGCGATGATCAGGCGCTCCTGCGGCAGTTCTTCCATCAGGTGGATGAATCCACCGTTTTCCTGACCGATCAGATTGGTGACGGGCACGCGAACGTCGTCGAAAAAGAGTTCGGCCGTGTCGGCGGCGGCCTGACCGACCTTCTCCAGCTTGCGACCACGCCGAAAGCCCGCGCGGTCGGTCTCGACCATGATGAGGCTTACGCCTTTTGCGCCCGCGGACGGGTCGGTCTTGCAGACCGCCACCACCATGTCGCAATTCAGGCCGTTGGATATGAAGGTCTTGCTGCCGTTGATGATGTACTCGTCGCCGTCGCGGACCGCCGTGGTGCGGATGGACTTCAGGTCGGAGCCCGTGCCAGGCTCCGTCATGGCAATGGCGAGAATCTTCTCGCCGCGACAAATGGGCGGCAACCAGTTGCGTTTCTGCGCCTCGGTGCCGAGACGCACGATGTACGGCGCGGTGATGTCCGAATGCACGGAATAGCTGAAGCCCGACACGCCAGCGCGATGCAGTTCTTCCGCCACGATGGCCGAGTGCCCGAAGTCGCCGCCGCCACCGCCGTATTCTTCCGGCACGGTCACGCACAGCAGTCCTTCGCGGCCCGCTTTCAGCCAGGTCTCACGATCCACGCAACCGGCCTCGTCCCACTTGGCCTGACGGGGCAGGCATTCCCGCTCGAAAAAACGCCGCGCGGTTTCGCGCAGCATTTCATGGTCCTCGCGATAGACATTACGCTTGACTTCCACCGAACACTCCTCATGACGGATTGTCGCGGCCCACGCATGCGGGAGCGTGCCGCTTCGACAAGGTCATTCTGCGTCGGGAACGGGTGGAACGAGCCCACCCGCGTAGGGTGGAAAGCACGGGAAAGCGGGCAGCGAGCGCATGGTCAGCCGGCGTTCAGATCGCGCATTCTGGCGACAGCGCCATCGCGGCCGGATACATCGAGCTTTCGATAGATATTTTTCAGATGCCACTTCACGGTGTCGAGCGATACATCCATGACGCGCGCTATTTTCTTGTTCGGCAGCGCGAGCGCGAGCAGACTCAGCACCTCGCTCTCGCGTTCGCTCAACAGATCGCCCGAGGCCTGCGGACCGCTCGCCCCGGCCGGGACGCGTGCGCGTGCTTTCCCCGCATTCACGAGACGCTCCGCGTAGAACGCCAGCACGGGATCGAAGTGCGGATCCGACACGACGACGTCGAGCATCGCCTGCGAGTCGCCCGCGCCATCGAGCACGCTGCGCATGAGTCCGAGGCGATGGCCCACGCGCAACGCCTCGGTCAGATGCTCCCGGGCGCGTTTGTCGTTGCAACGGCCTTGCTCCGCGATGGCCAGCTGCAGGCGCAGGCTCGCCACGCGGCTCCACCGCCCGCCCGCCTCGGACAACGCGGCGAGCGGCTTCAGACGCGCGACGGCGCCGTCGAAATCGTTCTGATGCAGACACATGGCGATACGGGCAAGACCGGCGCATACGCTGATCTCCCACGCCGTGCTGCGCACCGCGCCCGAGTAACGCACGGCGAGCGCCTCCAGCCGCGACAGCGCGGCATCCGCTTCGTCGACCTGGCCGTCGTCCAGCAGCCAGCGCGAACGCCAGTGGAGCGCGCAGGCGAGCAGCCGGTCGACCTGGCGGCGCGCCGCGTAATCTTCGAGACGCGTCAGATAATCGAGCGCTTCGCCGCGTCTGCCGGCCAGCCAGTGAGCGCCGGCCAGCACGGTCAGCGCGCGCAGTACGGTGTCGGGAATGGACACTCGTTCGAGCAGGTCGATGCGGTTCTCCAGCAGCGCGAGCGCGGCCTCGACATCGTTCAGTTCGTAAAGCGCCTCGCCCAGCAGCGCCGCCGACATGCACGCGATACCGATATAGGCCGCGCCTTGCTTGTCTGCCTCGGTCAGCACCTCGCGCAGAACGCGCTCCGCGAGCAGCACCTGTCCTTCGGCGGCGTGCGTCATGCCGCCCATGCATCGGCCGAGCAGGATGCCGCGCGGCGCGCCTTCACGCGACGCACCTTCTTCCAGCACCTTGCGCGCCTCCGCGTACTCGCCGCGATGGATGAACATCCACGAGAGAATGTTGCTGCGCCCGGCACGTGTGAAGGCGTCGGCGTCGGACGGCACGCGCTGCAATTCCGGTAGCAAGGCGGCCACGGAGTCGGTATCGTCGCGCTGCAGCGCCAGTCCACCCCGCAACACGGCAAGCGCATACCGCTCGCGCGGGCCGGACCGCTCGCTGCGCCGTGCAATCTGCCGAATGCCCTGCTGCAGCGCATCGGTTTCGCCAGCATACATTTGCAGATACGCCTGCATCACGAGGAGATCGAAGCGTGCCGCCACCTGTCTCGGCGGAAGGCGGCGCATGAGGCTCGCGAGCTGCCGCAATTCGCCGCGCGCGAGCAGCGTGTGAGCGAATCCCTCGACCATATTGGCGGCTGCCTCGCTGTTTCCAGCAAGCACGGCATGTTGAACTGCCTCGTCCATGTGACCGTGCGCATCGAACCAGTGCCATGCCGCTGCATGAAGCCCACGTTGCGCCTCGTCTGGCAGACTTGCCACGCGGTTCAGCAGGACGCTGCGCAACAACGGATGCAGGCGGTACCACGCATCGCGCTCCTGTTCGGGGGCGACAGACGTGACGAACAGATTGTCTGCCTCCAGGCGAATGAGTTGTGCGGCGATATCGTCGATGGCGACACCAACGACGCCGGCTTGGTCCAGCAGATCAGCGCAGAGCGGCGCGCAGAAGCGGCCGCAGAGGGCCGCGTAGGTGAGCAGGAGCACATCGTCGCGGGGCAAGCGGGCCAACACCTCGCGTTCGAAGTAGCCCACGAACGCCGCGCCTTCGCACACGCTCGCTGGCGCAAGCGGAGCCCCGCGTCTGGCCTTGAGGTCGTTCGCGAATGACTGGAGGCCGGTCGCCCAGCCGTCGGTGAGTTCGTGCACGACCTGTGCGTCGCGCTTGCCGATCCGGCCGGACTGCTCGCGAAGAAAACGCTCCGATTCCTCGGCGGAGAAACGCAAGTCCTGCTGATCGAACTCCGTGGTCAGGCCTTGCGCGCGCAATCGCGCGAGCGACAGCGGCAACGGCCGCCGCGAAGTCAGTACCACATGCAGTTGCGGCGGCGCGTAGTCGATCAGCCATCGCAACGCCTCGAAGATGCGCGCGTCCCTGAGATGGTGGACGTCGTCGAGCATCAGCACGAGTTCGCGTTTGTGGCGGGCGACACCCCGCACGAGAGCGATGACCCAATGTTCCACGGCAAGTTCGTCGCCATCGCGTGCGGTGAGGCGTTCCGCCATGTCGACGATCGACCGGTCCACCAAGGCGAGACTCGCGAGCAGACCGGCGAAGAATATGCGCACCTCGTCGTCCGCAGGCGCGAGCGACAGCCATGCCACGTCGAAGTCGAGCGTCAGAAGGGAGTGCCGCCACGCCATGAGCGTGCTGGTCTTCGCGCTTCCGGCCGGCCCGTGAATGACGATGCAGCGCTGGCGCCGCGCGTCGAGCAGGCGGGCCAGCAAGGCGCTTCGTGGCATCAACTGACGTGCGCCGCGTGGCGGTACGAACTTGTGCGCCACACGCACGACAGACACGGGGGATTCGACTGCGGTTTCGCCAAGATCGGACATGCTGGACTCTGCAAGCGGGGCCGTGATTCGTCCCGATTGTAGGACCCGGTCGATGCATCTCGAAGGCCTCTTACGACCACCCACCCGATTCGGGTGGGTTGGCGAGCCGGCCACCCTACCCCGATGACCACGCATGCGGCGACGGCATCGGCGGATTCTTCGACGCGCGGCCTTTGTTCCGAATTGAGATCGTCTTGAGGAGCGGCCCGCCGGGACGGCCAAGCGCGATGCTGCCGCAGGCTTACGAAGACACTTCTACAAGAAGCGTCTGTGCATGCATCGCACGCAATACGGCCGATGAACCCGACGCGCCCGCGTTACTTCGCCGATGGCGTGGACTCCGATATCAGCGACGCCAGATCTCCACGCGACGCGCCGAAAAGACGCCCCGCCGGCACATTGAACGCTTGCGCGATCTTGTCGAGCGTCACGATGGAAGCGATGCACGTCCCACGTTCTATCTCGCCGACATAGGAGCGATTGAGCCCGGCTTGTTCGGCGAGTTGTTCCTGCGTCCAGCCGAACGACTCGCGCAACTCGCGCACGGTCGCGCCGAAGTGACGCACCACCGTGCTCATGGCGTGACCTGTTCGGCTTGCGGCGCGTGCTTGGGCGTTTGCACGACCGTTTGGGTCGGCGTCTGCGCATGCGACACCGCCGCGCTCTGCGAAAGCGCCTGCGTCACGTAGCTTCCCGGCGCGACATCGTGCGTGAGCCATACGTTGCCGCCGATCACCGCGCCTTGACCGAGCGTGACGCGGCCCAGAATGGTCGCGCCCGCGTAGATGACGACATCGTCTTCCACCACGGGATGCCGTGCGAGTCCTTTCTCCAGATTGCCTGCGGCATCGCGTGGAAAGCGTTTGGCGCCGAGCGTCACCGCCTGATAGATGCGCACGCGGTCGCCGATCACCGTCGTCTCGCCGATCACCACGCCCGTGCCATGATCGATGAAGAATCCCGCGCCGATCTTCGCGCCCGGATGAATATCGATGCCCGTCTCGCTATGCGCGAGTTCCGCGACGATGCGCGCGAGCAACGGCAACTCCAGCCGGTACAACTCATGCGCGATCCGGTGATGAATCATCACGAGAATGCCGGGATAGCAGAGCAGCACTTCATCGACGCTGCCCGCCGCCGGATCGCCCTGATAGGCCGCGAGAATATCGCTGTCCAGAAGGCTCCGAATGCGCGGCAACGTCTTCGCGAAGGCCTTCACCGCGGTGCTCGCGCGTGCGTCGATGGCCGCATCGTCGCGTGGTGCGTGACGCGCCTTGTATTGCAGTTCCAGCTTTGCTTGCACGAGAAGCCCTTGCAGCGCGAAGTCGAGCGCATGGCCCACGTAAAAGTTCTCGCTTTCCTGACGCAGATCGGGCGGTCCGAGCCGCATTGGAAAGAGCGCGCCCTTCATCGCGCCGACGATATCGGTCAGCGCCTCGCGCGCCGGAAGTTCGCGCCCGCCCGGTTCGAGCGATCGCCGCTGCACTTCCCGCCATTGCTGGCGCACCGTCTGAAGCGACTGGACGATGTCATCGATATCGAATACGGCCACGGTTGCAGTCCTCTATGTTTGAAGCTCGACGTCTTGGTCACCCGACAGTCGCCCGACAAAAAGGCAACCGTCTATAGCCATCAATCCCGACTATGCGAGACATGGCGGGAAAGTGGAACCAAGCAAAATTCATTTGCATAGAAGATGGTGCGGATGGCGCGGCGCCGCGGTGAAGATTGCTGCTAGCGCCTGAGCGCCGCAAACCGCTTGTTGCGCTGGTCGATCCACATCCGCGCCCAGCGCAACGCATACGCGACCGCGTGATCCGCCTCGAAGAAGTAATCGAGTGCATCGAACGTGAACGACGAGCCGTGCGGCGACACCTTGTTCTCGATAGTCAGGTTTGCCGCGAACAGGCCGCTCGGCATGGCATGGGCAGACGGTGCCACGTCGTATCCCTTGTATCGCATGGAGGTCTCCGTTTATGCGCGTGCGGACCGTAGCGTCCGCGACGTTTTTATCCTAGTACGCGCGCCATGCCGCACCAACGAAGCCTTTGGTCTTAGCAAATTCGCATCGCGCTCACTTGGATAGGATCGTTACGCCTTCGCGGCAGCGAGGACCTTGACGCGCGCGGCTATCGCCGGGTCCATTGGCGTGTAGACGATCATGCCGAGATCGGGCCGGCCATCGACGGAAAATGCGGAATACTCCAACTCGATCTGACCGAGCACGGGATGAAGCAGGCGCTTGATGCCATTGCTGTCGCCGTGGTTCAGCACATCGTTGTCGCGCCATAACGCCTCGAATTCCGGGCTCGCGCCGCAGAGTTCGTCCACGAGTTCGCTCACCTCGGAAGCGAGTCCGGCACGCGCCACATCCGCTCTGAACGCGCCCACGACGAAGCGCGCGACGCTTTCCCAATCGTGCTGCTTGGCCCTGACCGTGGGATTGCGAAACAGGAACTGCAGGATATTGCGCTCGCCGGGCGGCAGCGTGCCGTAGTCGGTCAGCACGACAGCGGCGGCGCGGTTCCACGCGACCACATCCCAGATGGCGGTCTTGATGATTGCCGGACTCGCTTCGAGCGAATCGAGCAGGCGTTGCAAGCGGGGGTGAACGCCTTCGACCGATTTGTAGCGCACTTCGGGCGGCCGCCCGAGGCCCAGCATGAAGAGATGCTCGCGTTCGGTATCCGTCAGCATCAATGCGCCGGAGATGCGGTCGAGCACTTCCGCCGATGGCGCGCCGCCCCGCCCTTGTTCGAGCCACGTGTACCAGGTCGGGCTGATATGCGCGCGCTGCGCGACCTCTTCCCGGCGCAAGCCGGGCGTTCGTCTGCGCCCGGAATATCCGAAGCTCGCCGGGTCGAGCCGCGAGCGACGGCTCCTCAGGAAATCGCCCAGCGATCGTGCCGTGTTGACTGACATGAAGACCCTGTTAGTCGCTTTACCATGATGAAGTCACTACTTTAACGGGATAAGAAACGATCGGATAGTAAGCGGGTCACGACCAGGGAGCTTTGACCATGCGTATTTTTCTGACAGGCGCGACCGGTTTTATCGGCTCGGCCCTCGTTACCGAACTCATTCGCGCCGGGCATCAGGTGCTCGGCATGACGCGCTCCGACGCGGGTGCGCAAACGCTCGAGAAAGCGGGCGCCGAGGTTTATCGCGGCACGCTGGAAGAGCCGGACAGTCTCGTCGCTGGCGCGGCGCAAGCAGACGCCGTCATCCACACGGCTTTCGATCACGACTTCTCGAGGTTCATCGAGAACTGCGAGAAGGACAAGCGCGTCATTGCCGCGCTCGGCTCGGCGCTCGAAGGCTCGGACCGGCCGCTCGTCATCACGTCGGGAACCGGGATGGGCGGTGGCGCGCATGGCGAGGCGGCGAGCGAGGATGTGTTCAACGCGAGTCATCCGAACCCGCGCATCGCGTCGGAACTCGCGGGTCATGCGTTGCTGGACGCGGGCATCAACGTCTCGGTCGTGCGGCTGCCCCAAGTCCACAATCCGTTCAAGCAGGGACTCATTACGCCGCTCGTCGAGGTCGCGCGGAAGAAAGGCGTATCCGCTTATGTCGGCGATGGCCAGAACCGCTGGCCGGCGGGTCATCTGTCGGATGTCGCGCGGCTTTATCGGCTGGTCGTGGAAAAGGGCGAACGGGGCGCGCGATATCACGCGGTGGGCGAAGAAGGCGTCAGCAGCCGTGAGATCGCCGAGTCGCTGGGACGAGGCCTGAAGCTGCCGGCCGTTTCCATCGCGCCGGAGGAAGCCGCCGCGCATTTCGGATGGATGGCCATGTTCGTCGGTCTGGATATGCCCGCATCGAGCGCGTTGACGCAGGCGCGGCTCGACTGGCATCCGACCGGGCCGACGTTGATCGCCGATCTGGACGAGGCGCGGTATGTTTAACGCTTGAACGCGCGGCGCGGCGCCTCGGCATGAGAGCGCTGCGCATCGCTTTTGGATCGCTTAAGCGGCGGTGGAGCGTCTTCGACGCAAACATCGAGGACGCTCTTGCGGAAGCGTTCCATTGCCGACGTCAAACCGTCAACCACCCAGCAACGACTTGCCTTGCGACAGTATCTTGTCGCAGACCTGCTTGGTAATCTGCTCCTTGAGCCCGCCGCCACTCAGATCGACCTTGCCGCTGCCGCTATTGAGAATGCCCTTGGAGCCGTCGGTGTATCCGCTATCGCTCGTCGATGCACCGCCCGGCAGCTTGCTCATCAAGCCGTCCTTGACCGATGAAGCGCCACCGCCGAGGTAGTTGTTCTTGATGCAATACTGGAGTACGCCGGCTACGTTGCCCGTGCTGTTCGATGTCAGCGATTGCAACGACATCCCGCTGCCCAGACTGCCGAGGCTGCTCAGTCCGCCACCGGCTCCGCTATTGCCCCCCTGATTGAGCAGATTGCCGAGCTGCGCATGCGCGGCGGGGACATACGCGAGCGTCGCGGCGAGCATCGTAGCGGCCAGGGTGGAACGAGTGCGTGAGATCATGCGAGCCCTCTCTCTTCGTTGAAAACACCCTCCACTATAGTGCGTTTCGAAGAAGCGGCGACCCGGACTCGAACCCTTCGATGAAACAGTGCTCGCGAGATCGAGCAATGCACGCGCGCCACGGGTTCAGACAAGCTTACGGAATGTCGACCCGATGCGCTTGCCTAAACGGTCCGACTTGTCGAACTGCGCGATCGGCTCGTGCATGCGGAGCGCGTCTTCGAACGTCGGCGTCAAGTGTCGCGCCGCTTTTTACGCCGCGCATCAGGGTGCGGTTTCGATGAAGACCAAAGCAGTCGCGATGTGATTTGCTACGCATAAAACATTGGTAGCCGCGGCACGTGAAGTGCCTATAGTCGAAGGCTTTACAACGACCTTAGCGCCTGCTCCATGAAACACACGACCCGTCGTCAACTCCTCGCCAGCCTCGCCTCTTTTGCACTTGGAACCGTCGTTCTCGCACCGATGCACGCGCAAGCGGAGACACGCGAGGTCGTCATCGGATATCAGGACATGGTCGTGCCGTGGCGCTATGCGCAGGCAAGCGGCGCGGTCGAAAAGGCGACCGGCTACAAGGTCACGTACCGCAAGCTAGGCAGCGGCGCGGACGTGATCCGCGCGCTGGCGTCCGGCTCGATACAAGTGGGCGAAGCAGGGTCGAGCCCGATCGCGGCCGGACTGTCGCAAGGCGTCGATCTCTCGCTCTTCTGGATTCTCGACAACATCAACGACGCTGAAGCGCTCGTCGTGCGCAACGGCTCCGGCGTGACGAAGCTCGCTGATCTGAAGGGCAAGACGCTGGGCCTGCCGTTCGTATCGACCTCGCATTTTCATGCGCTCGTGGCGTTGCAGCAGGCGGGCGTCGATCCTTCATCGGTGAAGATCGTCAACCTGCGGCCGCCGGAAGTGGCGGCGGCGTGGGAACGCGGCAATATCGACGCGACCTACATCTGGGACCCGGTGCTCGCCAAGGTCAAGCAGAACGGCAAGGTGCTCGTGACATCGGGCGAAGTTGCGAAGGAAAGCGGCAAGGCGACCTTCGATGGTTTCGTCGCCTCGCGCAAGTTCGCGCAGGACAACGCCGCGTTCATGGCGGGTCTCACCAAGGTGCTCGCCGATACCGACGCGCAATACCGCGATCACAAAGCCGATTGGACCGCCGGTTCGAAACAGGTCGAGGCCGTGGCGCGAGAGTCCGGTGCAACCGCCGCCGACGTGCCCGCGAGTCTCTCGCTCTACGCCTTTCCAAGCGCGAGCGAACAGGCGTCGCCCATCTGGCTCGGCGGCGGCCAGCAGTCCGGCGCTGCGAAGTCGCTCACGGCCACCGCACAGTTCCTCAAGCAACAAGGCACGATCCAGAACGTCCTCGCTGACTATTCGACGGGCGTCGATCCGCGCTTCGCGCAGCAGGCCGCGAAATGACTTCGCTGTCCATCCGCAATCTCGGCGTCACGTATGAAGGCGCGAGCGCGCCTGCGCTCAAGGGCGTCGATCTGCAAATCGGCAGCGGCGAGTTCGTCGTCGCGCTCGGCGCTTCCGGATGCGGCAAGACCACGCTGCTCAATTGCCTTGCAGGCTTTCTCGATCCAACCGAAGGCGAAGCGTCGCTCAACGGCGAACCGATTCTCGGGCCGGGCGCGGAACGCGGCGTCGTGTTCCAGAAGTACGCGCTCATGCCCTGGCTCGACGTACTCGACAACGTCGCGCTCGGCTTACGCTTTCGCGGCGTCAAGCGCGACAAGCGTCGCGAGATCGCGCGCCGCACGCTCGCCCTCGTCGGCCTCGCGCAATACGAGCACGCGAAGGTCTATGCGCTGTCGGGCGGCATGCAGCAGCGCGTGGGCATCGCGCGGGCGCTTGCCAGCGATCCCGAAGTGCTGCTGATGGACGAACCGATGGGCGCACTCGATGCGCTCACGCGCGAAACCGTGCAGGAACTCGTGCTCGATGTCTGGGCGCGCACGCAAAAGACGGTGTTTTTCATCACGCATAGCGTGGAGGAAGCGCTCTTTCTCGCCACCCGTCTCGTGTTGATGACGCCGGGTCCGGGCCGTATCGAGGAAGTGCACGAACTGCCGTTCTCGCGCGAGTACGTCGCGAATCGCGATGCCCGCGCGGTGAAGGCATCGCCCGCGTTCATCGAGTGGCGCGAGCGCCTGACGCGGCGATTGCATCGTCCTGTCACGGAGGCCGTGTGACGCAGCCCGTTCAGGAGGCCCGCTTCGCTCCACCCTCGGAAAGCGCGGCAGTGCCTCGCGCCCGGCGCGCGAAGCGTGGCAAGCGCTATCGCGGCATGCGGGGCGCGGGGCCCACCGCGATGCCGAGCACGTTATGCGTCGTGGCGATCGCCGTGCTGTGGTGGGCGACCACGCATTTTCACTGGTTGCCACCGCTTTTTCTGCCGTCGCCCGAGGCCGTGTGGCGTGCTTTCATCGATGCCGTGCACGGGCGCATTCAGGGCGGTCTGCCGCTATCGGAGCATCTGCTGTGGAGCGCGATTCGCGTGTTCGGCGCGTTCGCGCTCGCCGTCCTGACGGCGGTGCCGGTCGGCATTCTGATGGGCGTGAGCCGAATTGCGCGCGGCGTGCTCGATCCGCCTCTGGAGTTTTACCGGCCGCTGCCGCCGCTCGCTTATCTGCCGCTCGTCGTGATCTGGTTCGGTATCGATGAAACCGCGAAGATCGTCGTCATCTGGCTCGCGTGTTTCGCGCCGATCGCCATGGCCGCGCGCGCGGGCGTGCGCAGCGCGACCACCGAGCAAGTGAACGCCGCATGGTCGCTCGGCGCGAGCTTTCGGCAAGTGGTGCGGCATGTCGTGCTGCCCGCCGCGTTGCCCGAGATTCTGACGGGCTTGCGCATAGCGGTCGGCTTTGGCTGGACCACGCTCGTCGCGGCGGAAATGGTCGCGGCCACCGCCGGTCTCGGACAGATGGTGCTGAACGCGTCGAGCTTTCTGCGCACCGACGTGGTGGTGATGGGCATCGTGCTCATCGGTGCGATTGCGTGGATCTTCGACTTCGGCATGCGCGCGCTGGAACGGCGGCTCGTGCCGTGGAAAGGGCGTTGAAGGCGCGCCTTCCACGCAATCATCACAGCGAAGACAAGCGCGATGCGTTCCTCAAGCAGTCGTCGAAGCGCGTTTCTCGATGGACTGCGGCGGTCACAAGGCAGCTTCGCGAACCGAAAGACATCGTTCTCGAAGGCAAGGCGCGATTGCCTTCCTTCGCGAACGACTTCATGCGGCTACGCGTGGTCAAGCCGAATCAATCGAATACGACCACCTGCCGAATCGCTTTTCCCTCATGCAGCAGGTCGAAGCCATGGTTGATCTCGTCGAGCTTCAGGCGTCCCGTGAGCAACTTGTTCACGGGCAAGCGGCCTTGCGAATAGAGATCGACGTAATGGGGAATATCGCGTGACGGCACGCACGTGCCGATATAACTGCCCTTCAACGTGCGTTCCTCCGCAACGAGACTCACCGCCGGCAGCGGCCAGTTGGCGGTCGATGGCGGCAGCCCGGCGGTCACCGTCATTCCGCCGCGACGCGTGATGCGATACGCGAGATCCAGCGCGCGAATCGAGCCCGCGAATTCGAATGCGAATTCGACGCCGCCCGAACTCAGCGAGCGAATCTGTTCGAGCGCATTGTCCTGACCCGCGTTGACCGTATGCGTGGCCCCGAGCGCGCGTGCCTGTTCGAGCTTGTCGTCGGCCAGGTCGATGGCGATGATCTGCCGCGCGCCCGCCGCGTGTGCACCGATGAGCGCGGCGAGACCGACACCGCCCAGCCCGATCACCGCCACCGACGCACCGACTCGCACCTGCGCCGTATTGACGACAGCGCCCACGCCCGTGAGCACCGCGCAGCCGAAGAGCGCGGCATCGCCGAGCGGCACGGCGGGATCGATCTTCACGACCGAGCGGCGCGACACGGTCGCGTACTCCGCGAACACGGAGCAGCCGAGATGATGGTTGAGCGGCTCGCCGCCATGCGAAAGCCGCCGCTCGCCGGACAGCAGCGTGCCGGCGCCGTTCGCGGCCGCGCCCGGCTCGCACAACGCCGGCCGCCCTTCGGCGCACGGGGCGCAGTGTCCGCAACTCGGCACGAACACGACGACCACGTGATCGCCCACTTTCAAATCGGTCACGCCCGCGCCGAGTTCCTCGACGATGCCGGACGCTTCATGCCCAAGCGCCATCGGCATGGGACGAGGCCGGTCGCCATTGATGACCGACAGATCCGAATGACACAACCCCGCCGCCGCGACCTTGATCAGCACTTCGCCCGGGCCGGGCGGCGCAAGCTCGACCTCTTCGATGCGAAGCGGCTTCGATTCCGCGTAAGGCGTGGCCGTACCCATCGCGTTCAGAACTGCTGCCTTGATCTTCATTTCGTCCCCTCGATGCCGCGGTTGCCGAGTTCCTCGACAAGCACGCGAATGTTTTCCGAATAGTCTACCGGCACGATCACGAGCTGCACGCCGCCGTCCTCGAACGCGCCCTCCAGCGCCGGAACCAGCCCTTCGGCCGATTCTACGCGCCGCCCTTTCGCGCCGTAGGCATCGGCATACTTGAGGAAGTCCGGATTGCCGAACGTGAGGCCCCAGTCGATGAACTTGTCGACGGCCTGCTTCCAGCGAATCATGCCGTACGCGTCGTCCTGAATGATGAGCACCACGAGGTTCAGCTTCAGCCGCACCGCAGTTTCCAGCTCCTGCGAATTCATCATGAATCCGCCGTCGCCGCACACCGCCATCACGCGCCGCTCGGGGTGGAGAAGCGCCGCCATCATCGCGGATGGAAGGCCTGCGCCCATCGTCGCCAGGGCGTTGTCGAGGAGCAGCGTGTTGGCGCTGCGTGTGCGGTAACAGCGCGCGAACCAGATCTTGTACATGCCGTTGTCGAGCGCGACGATGCCATCGGCGGGCATGACTTCGCGCACGTCGTGGACGATCCGTTGCGGCGTCAGCGGAAAGCGCGATTCGTCGGCGCGGTCGAGCGTGCGCTTCAGAATGCCTTCGCGCAGCGGCGCCAGCGCACCCGCGCACGGCAACCTGCCTTCGACGCGCGCGGCGAGGCGCGACAGGCTCAAGCCCAGATCGCCGACCACTTCCGCATGCGGAAAGAACACCTGCTCGACATTGGCGGGCGTGTAGCCCACATGGATCACCTGCGGCCCCTTCGGTCCCATGAAGAACGGCGGCTTTTCGACCGTGTCGTGACCGATTGCGAGGATCAGGTCGGCGCGGTCGATCGCTTCGTGCAGATAGTCGCGCTCGCTGAGCGCGGCCGTGCCCATCCACAGCTCGGTGGCTTCGTCGTTGCCGATAGCCGCGACCGTGCCCTTGCCCATCTGCGTATTGAAGAACGGAATGCCGGTGCGGCGAATGAAGTCGGTCAACTGGCCCGCGAGCCGCGGCCGGTTGCTCGCCGCGCCGAACATGACGAGCGGCCGTTCGGCGTGCATCAGCAAGTTCGCGGCGCGTTCGATCGCGGCGTCGTGCGCGACGGGCAGTTCGACCGGATGCCTGGGAACGATGCCCACGTCGTCGCTCACTTCGGTGGCCGCCACGTCTTCCGGGAGTTCGAGATGCACGGGGCCGGGACGCTCTTCGGCGGCGAGCCGGAACGCATCGCGTATGACCGTCGGAATACTCGCGCCGCTCACGATCTGCCGCGATGCCTTGGTGAGTGGCTTCATCGTCGCCACGATATCGACGATCTGGAAGCGCGCCTGCCGCGAGGTCATGATGGCCTTCTGGCCGGTGATGAGGATCATCGGCATGGCGCCGAGTTGCGCGTAAGCCGCCCCGGTGACGAGGTTCAGCGCGCCGGGACCGAGCGTCGCCATGCACACGCCCGGCTGACCGGTCAGACGACCGTGCGTGGCCGCCATGAAGGCCGCCGACTGCTCATGGCGCGTCACGATGAGCTGAATGCTCGATTTGCGCAGCGATTCCACGACATCGAGGTTTTCCTCGCCCGGCACGGCGAAGATACGATCGACGCCTTCGTTTTCGAGCGCCCTGACAAACAGGTCGGATGCTTTCATTGGCAGTCTCCTTGCAACGCGAGTTCGCGGGTCATTGCGCCGCGCTCGGTGAGAATGGTCGACAGGTCCATGATCTGCGGAAGGAAAATGCGTGGGTCCATTAGCCGGACCTGACGCACGATGGGCGCAAAGTCCATATGCGCGAGGATATCGCGTTCGAGATCGATACCCGGTGCGATCTCCGTGAGTTCGAGTCCCTCGGGCACGCGACGAAACACGCAGCGTTCGGTCACATACAGCACGGGCTGACCGCGCGCGGCCGCGAATTCGCCATTGAAAGTGATCTGTTCGACGCGCTCCACGAACTTTTTCTTCGCGCCTTCCCCGATGATCGCGAGCCGCCCGCTTTCGATCTGCACCTTGAGTCCGCCCGCCGTGAAGGTGCCCGCGAACACCACGGAGCGCGCGTTCTGGCTGATGTTGATGAAGCCGCCCGCGCCGATGAGCCGCGCGCCGAAGCGGCTCACGTTGACGTTGCCGCCGCGGTCCACTTCGGCCATGCCCAGGCAGGCGAGATCGAGACCGCCGCCATCGTAGAAATCGAATTGCTGATTCTGATGCAGGAGCGCATCGACATTGATCGCGGCGCCGAAATCGAGGCCGCCGAGCGGCATGCCGCCAATCACGCCTGGCTCGGCGGTCAAGGTCAGATGATTCAGCAAGTGCTCCTCGCCCGCGACAGCCGCCACCACTTCAGGCACGCCGATCCCGAGATTCACGACGCCGCCCGGCGGCAACTCGAACGCGCAACGGCGTGCGATCACCTTGCGCTCGTCGAGCACGGGGCTTTTCATCTCGCCGACCACGGCTTTCGTTTCGGCGGAGAACGCTGGGTCATAGGCCGTGCCGTATGTCTGCGGCTGCGCGCCGGCGGACGCGAGCACGATGCGATCGACGAGAATGCCCGGCACCACCACCGCGCGCGGATCGAGCGTGCCGCTTGGAACGATCCGCTCCACTTGGGCAATCACCAGACCTTTGCCGTTATGCGCGGCCATGGCGATAGCTTGCGCGTCGAGCACGAGCGCTTCGCGCTCCATCGTGATGTTGCCGTCGGTGTCGGCCGTGGTGCCGCGAATCAGCGCCACGTCGAGCGGAAAGGCTTTATAGAGCAGCCACGGTTTGTCATCGATCTCGATGACGCTGACGAGCTCTTCCGTCGTGCTCGCGTTGATCTTTCCGCCGCCAAGCCGCGGGTCGACGAACGTACCGATTCCGACTTGTGTGATCGTGCCGGCGCGATGCGCCGCGATATCGCGAAACAGATGCGACATCGTGCCGAGCGGAAGGTTGTAGGCTTCGATCAGGTCGTCGGTCGCCATGCGTGCGAGCTTCGGCACGAGCGACCAATGTCCGCCGATAGCGCGCCTGATGAGCCCCGGCAGCGCGATGCGGTTGAGTCCGCGCTCGCCGCCGTCGCCCGGTGCGGCGGCGAAAACGACCGTCAGATCGCGTGGCGTGGCCGAGCTTCGGAAACGTCGTTCCAGCGCGATCAGCAATTCATCGGGTGTACCGATGCCGACGAATCCCGAGCAGCAGACGGCGTCGCCGTCGCTGATCAGTCCGATCGCTTCATCGGCGGTCGCAATCTTGTCTGTCATGGCGGGACCTCTCTAAGCCAGCAAAATCACCGGAGTGCTCCAGGCGTGGCCGCAATAAAAAGCCCGCTTAAGCGGGCGTTGGCGACGGATGTCACATTCCCGGAAACTTCACGCCGAATGTTTGGGGCTGGTGTTCAATAGCTCGATGCTGGCGTTGGTCGCACCAGTCACGCTATCCACCGTGCTCTCGCTTGCATCGAGAATGAGCTTGGGCGCAGCGCTTGCCGCATGCGCGGACGAGGCCACATCCGATATCGAAGCAATCGACTTTTGCACTTGCGACGAGCCTTGCTGCATGGCCGATTCGAACGCGCCCTTCATGCCGGAACCATATTGCTCGTACTGGCTGCGCGCTTCCTTGAGGATGTCGGCTTCCGTCTCACGAACGATCTGGAAGAAGTGGCGCGCATAAGCGGCCGACTTCTCCGGCACTTCCGCGAACAGCGTCCACTGAAAACCCATGAAGTCGCCCGGTTTCACGTCCGAACCCGACGTTAGGACAGAGGCGCTTTCCTCGAACACAGCCTTGACCGTCTGCACATTCAGATCGGCAAGCTGTTGAAGTCCCATCGCATAGCGCTTCGTGATGCCGAAAAACGCTTCGAGTTGTGCCGTTGCCGCCGGTGCCGATGATTGAAGAATAGGAAACATTGTCCGCTCCATAAAGAGGTACGTACGAGCCGATCCGTGGGTACGGCGCCCGTTTTTGCTGCATTGCAACAATGAGTCCATCATACGGGAGTGGTCGCATGCGTCAAGCGAAGTTTTCGTGATCTTTCGGTTTCCTGATGTTTTCCATCGGCGACACCCTTGAAGCGATTCGAGCAAGATGCATCAAGTCGAATGAACCGGTTTTGGCGCGCTTCGGAGTGGATGCTGCTTTTCTTTCCAAAGCGTTGGGACAAAGTAATGGTGTTATCGTGTACTCACAAGCATCGATGGTTCCAGGCCCCGATGTTGCTAAGATCAGTTATCTCATGCTGGCATGCAACAAGAACGTCCTCATCCGATGCATACATCAGGTGAATGGCGGCGCTTGGCGAAGCTGGCAAAATCTCCTGGGTCGTGTCGAAGGTCGAGGCGTTCGGTTGATCGCCCTAGTACGCCCGTTAATCCTTTGGACCCACCTCCATGAAGCTCCGCGTCGGTTTTCAATTGACCTATAACTGCACTCAGGCCACGCCTGCGGTGCTCATGCTCAACACGCATCCTTCCATGTCGGACAAGGTCGTCGTTGCCGATCGCATTACGTTCGATCCGCCGCTCGCGTTCACGCACTATTACGACGGCTTCGGCAATCTGTGCACGCGTATCGTGACGCCGTCTGTGGGTCCGCTCGTCGTGGCGACCGAAGGCGTGCTCGAAGTGCCCGATACGCCGGAAAGCTATCCCCTGGAAGATGGTCAGCTCCCGGTCGAACAACTTCCCGACGAGTGTCTACAGTTTCTGCTGGGCAGCCGCTATTGCGAAACCGACTTGCTTTCCAACTTCGCGTGGCAACGGTTCGGCGGACTGCCGCAAGGGCGAACCCAGGTGCTCGCCATCTGTGATTACGTGCACGCACACATCAAGTTCGACTACAAGACGGCACGGCCCACGCGCACGGCTTCCGAAGCGCATCAGGAAGGCATCGGCGTGTGCCGCGATTACGCGCAACTGGCGGTGGCGCTCTGCCGCGCCCTGAACATTCCGGCGCGGTATTGCACCGGCTATATCAGCGACGTGAACCTGCCGCCGCCTTATGCGGACCAGGATTTCTGTGCATGGTTCGAAGCCTATCTCGGCGGAACCTGGCAGACTTTCGATCCGCGCAACAACGCACCGCGCACTGGCCGTGTACTCATGGCGCGCGGCCGCGATGCGACCGACGTGCCAATCAGCATGACCTTCGGGAGCGCGGCGCTGGTCGACTTCAAGGTGATTTGCGAGCCGTGCGAATGATCTTCGCGTCCACCTTTAGAACGCCCACGAATCGTCCGTTATGAAAGCGTTTCACTGCACCGACTGCGGACATCTCATCTTCTTCGAAAACGTTCAATGCGAACGCTGCGGGTCGATGCTCGGCTTCATTCCGGAAACGGGCGAGATGAGCGCATTCGTCAAGCTGAAGGGACCTCGGTGGGAAGCGAAGCCGGCGGACGGCGACGTTCGCTACAAGCCGTGCCACAACTATTCGGTCGAAAAGGTTTGCAACTGGATGGTGCCGGAAGACTCGCCGGACCCGTTCTGTCATTCTTGCCGTCTGACGGCCGTGATCCCGAATCTGAAAGCGCCGCGCCGTCGTTATTACTGGGCCAGACTCGAAGCCGCGAAGCGTCGTCTGCTGTACACGCTCGCCGTGCTGGGATTGCGCGTCGACACACGCAAGGAGCATCCGGAAACCGGGCTCGAATTCGAGTTTCTCGAAAGCCGCCGCGGCAAAAAGGTGTTGACGGGCCATCATAGCGGCCTCATCACGATGAACATCGCCGAGGCCGACGACGTGCGCCGCGAACGCGTACGCATCGCCATGCGCGAGCCCTACCGGACCTTGCTCGGTCACTTCAGACACGAGATCGGCCATTACTACTTCGATCGCCTCGTGGTGGGCGCACGGCGAACGGCGTCGTTCCGCACGCTCTTCGGCGATGACCGGGCGAGTTACAGCGAAGCGCTTTCCCGCCACTATCGCAACGGCGCGCCTGCCGACTGGGCGACGAATCACGTCAGCGCCTACGCGACCATGCATCCCTGGGAAGACTGGGCGGAAACCTGGGCGCATTATCTTCATATCGTGGATACCACCGGCACCGCGCGCGCATGCGGCATCAACATCGCGCCGGTGAGCCGCAAAGGTCCTAACTTCGCCGCGCAAGTGCTGCCTCACTCGCCGAGTTTCGAATTGCTGATGAAGCAATGGACGATGCTGACGTACGCCATGAACAGCCTTAACCGAAGCCTCGGCATGCCGGACCCGTATCCGTTCACGCTCGCACCTGGCGCCGTGAAAAAGCTGAGGTTCATCCATCGTCTGATCGAGGCGCAGAGCCTCGAGCATGAACACGATCGCGTGGAAGCAAACTCGCCCTGAGTCCGCATTGAAGGACATCGATAGGTCAACGCGGCGATAAGTGTTCTTCGCCCGCCGCGCGACACCCTCAAGCAGATCCCACCTATTTGCTCCCGACCGCATGCGCGAACCTTCGTCCATGCCGGTTCAAGCCGCCTCCGGTACTTCGTGGGAATGGTGATTGCACCTACAAGTTGGCCAGCACGCGTTGCTCACTAGACGTGCCTGTTTTGGCTTCCTAAATTCTTTTGGATACCGCTATGCGCCTGCTTACTACACAATATGGTCTATCCCGCGTCTCATGGGGCGCCGTCATCGCGGGAGTCATCCTCTCGTTGATCGCGTACCTCATGTTGACTGTGCTCGGAACCGCTATCGGGGCATCGGTGCTGTCGCCACTGACTCAGCCCGATCCATCGCGCGGCTTCGCGTTCGGCTCCGGCGCCTACATGATCGTGATGACGGTCATCGCCGTGTTCATCGGTTCCTATTTTGCAGGGCGTTGCGCGCCGGTTCTTGGCTGGCTGCACGGCTTGCTTGCATGGGCCGTGATGATCATCGCAATGGCATACGGCGCAACGTCGCTTGTCGGCAGCGCAGTGAGTGCGGCAGGCAGCATCGCATCGACCGGTGCAACGGCTACCGCCGCGGCCAACCCTTCGGCCGCAAGCGGCACGATGCTGGGTTCGCTCAAGGCGCAGGTTCAAGGCGCGGTTGCTTCCGCAACGGCCGCTGCATCCGGCCCGCAAGCTGAAGCCGATGCACGTCAGGCCGCCGATACCGCCGCACGCGGCGTCGCCCGCGCTTCGTGGTTCTCGTTCGCTGCACTTCTCGTCGGCGCGATCATCGCGATCGTGTCGGGTGGTGCGGGATTCCGTCACCAACCGCCGTTCGAAGATGCAAGCGGCAGCGCTCGCGATGACGTCGCCTTGCGCGCCGGTGCCGCAGGACGCCTTGCGCCGGACAACCGTGTCACACGCTAAACGCCCTATCCGACTGATCCACGAAACCTGGAGTCGCGCATGAGCACGCAGAATCGAACGGCGACAGGTGTCGTGGAAACGTCGACGTTGACCGCCACTGAAGAACGTCTGCACGTATCGACGGAAACGCTCGAAACCGGCATGGTGCGCGTTCGTGTCGTGACGCACACCGAGTCGCGCGAGGTGCCTGTCGTTCTGCACAACCGCACGGCACGAATAGAACGCGTTGCCCTCAATCGTTTCGTGGACGCGGAGTTTGCGCCGCGCCATGAAGGCGACACGTTGGTCGTGCCCGTGTTCGAGTACGTGCCCGTGACCGAACTGAGGCTGATGCTCAAGGAAGAAATCCGCATCACCACTGTAGTGACCGAAAAAAATGACGTGCACAGAGCCGAGTTGCAACGTCAGGAAGTCGTCGTGGAAAGGCGCGCTGGAACGGTTGGAGACTGGATTGCGGACCCCGCGATACCGTCCTCGGGCTCGGGCAAGACATCTTCCTGAGCCGTTCTTCGAAGCAACGTGTGGCCGCCATTCAAATCACTCAAATCTACCCGGAGCAAAACATGACTCAAGCAATCGTTGGTGTATTCGATTCGTTTCAGCAAGCCGAAAGCGCGGTCGCGCGTCTCGTGGAAGGCGGTCTGGACCGCGCCGACATGGAAGTGCACGCCAGTGACGAGACGAGCGGCGCGGAACGTCCCGTGGTTGCAGATCGACCCGCTTCCGCTGCCACGGAAGAAGTCGGCATCGTCGGCAAGATCGAGAATTTCTTCGGTAACATGTTCGCTGGCGACGACCGGTCGGAAGACATCGGCAACTATCAGGAAGCGGTTCGTCGCGGTGGCGCGTTACTCACGGTCAACGTGAAGGAAGAATCACAGGTGCCGCTCGTGCGTTCGACGATGCACGAGGCGGGCGTCGTGGATATCGACGAACGCGTGGCGCATTGGAAAAGCGGCGGTTATGCGGGCTTCGATGCATCCGCAAAGCCGTTGACTTCGGATGAAGTGCTGGCCGATCGCCAGTCATTTGCGGTGACGCGTGAGTCGCTCGAAGTCGGCAAGCGCGAAGTCGAAACCGGCGGCGTGCGCGTCTATTCGCGCGCCACTGCAACGCCTGTCAGCGAGACCGTCAATCTGCGTGACGAGCATGCGACGATCGAGCGCCGTCCGGTCGACCGGCCCGCCACGGCCGCCGACCTGAAGGAAGGCTTCGTGGAAATTCGCGAGACGGCAGAACACGCCGTCGTCGCGAAGACCGCGCATGTCGTCGAGGAAGTCGTCGTGGGCCGGCAGGCAACCGAGCGCACCGAGACGATCAACGAGACACTGCGCGGCACGGATGTCGAAGTCGAACACGTCGAAGCCAAGAACGTCGACCCGGTGCGTGCGATCGACGGAGTGAGCCCGGTTGCGCCTGTCAAGCCGACCTCGCATTGAGCCCGCGCGACTGACCGACGAGGAAACGCCGGCGCCGGGCTTCGTCAGCCGGCGTGCATCCACTGCAAGACCTGCCGCCAGTCCGCCTGCGTCATGACGCCGAACCAGTGGTCATGATCGGCGGTCGGCAGGAGCATGAAACGCGCGCGTTCGTGTTCGTTTGCGAAGCGGCGCGCGTGCACCACCGGGATCAGCGTATCCAATTGCGCGCCCACGATCACGAGCGGGCCATCGTAATGCGACACGGCGGCGACGGAATCGAAGCCGTCGTGCAGCATCCAGCGGATCGGAAAAATCGGATATTTTTCGGCGGCGACGTCGGCGAGCGAGTCCCACGGCGTGATCAAAACGACGCCCGCGAGCGCTGCTTCATTGCCCTTCACGACCTGCGCGGCCATGCCCGCACCGAGCGACTCCCCAACGAGATAAAGCGGCCCGCGCCACTGCGCGATGGTGGCCGCCAACGCTTCCCGCGATGCGGCTAGCGCCGCCTTCATCGTGCGCTCTCCCGGGCGTCTGCCGTGCCCCGGATACTCGACGATCACCACCCTATACCCGTCACGCACGAACACGTCGGCGAGCGGCAATTTGGTGTCGGCCGACTCCTCGTTACCGTGATAAACCATGAACGTCCCGCGCGGTTCGCGCCCGGCCGGAGTGACGACATAGCCCGCGAATTGGTCGCGCACTTGCAACAGGTCGATGCTTGCACCGGCGTGCGGGACTGTGCGAAGATCCGGCGCGCTCGGAGTGGAAGGCAGAAGCATCCGGTCCTGCACCATAAAGAGCGTCAGCGCCGCAAGCAGATAAGCGGCGATGGCAAAGCGTAGACCGTGGGACAGCAGGGGCATGCGAATTCTCTCGTTCGACATCATCAAGCTTTTTCAGACGTTGAAAGCATAATCATTCCAGCGCCCGCGCGCCGCGAAAGCCCGTTATGCCTCACATGGCATTAAAGTCGCGCGCCGGAACGCCGATACCACGAGGACAGTCACACGCCTCGTGCAATAGCATGCATATCAGTAATTCTCGCCGATGGGCGCCGCGCGGCGGCAAACGATGGATCATCGCGGCAAGCGCGCTTTTCACCGCCGCACTCATCCGCACGCTGCTGCACCCGCTGCTTGGACCCGTCATGCCCGGAACGGCGTTTCTCATTGCCGCCGTTCTCGTCGAGTATTACTGCGGTCTTGCGCCGGCGGTTTGCGTGATGCTTGCCGGACTATGTATTGCCGACTTTCTCTTCGTGCCGCCCTATGCACGCATCGAGGACTTCGACCGCGCGGATATCAAGCTGCTCGTGTCGTATCCGTTGATCACCATCGTCATGATGACGCTCGTTGAGCGGCTCAAGCGCGCGCAGTATCGCGCCGAGTTGCTCGCTTCGGTGGCTCAGTCGCGCTATGAAATGCTCTTGCGTCACGACAACGAACGCCTCATCACGCGCCGGGCGACCGAGGAAATGCACCGGATGCTCCAGCACGTCACGCAATACAACCGTTCGCTGATTCTCATCAAGGCGCTCGATCCGACGACGCGCGTCTCGCCCGCCAATTTCGTCGCGGCGGCGAATTCCCCAGTTATCGACGATGACGCGCCGCGCGCCGGCATCGCATATGGCGCCAAGCATGCCGATGCCCACGGCGAAGATATTGCCCGCGTCAGCGATGCCCTTCTGCCGGGGCTTCACCGTATCCGGTTCCAGTCGGACGAGCAGGACTGGCGGCCCGTCGAATGTGTTTGCGAGCGCTTCGCCACGCCATCCGGCGATTATCTCGTCCTCCGTTCGGCTGCCTGACCATGAACATGCCTTACTTTCCCCCCGCCCAGAACCGGGATCACGCGGTCCTGCTGCTGCACGGCCTGTCCAGTTCGCCGCTCGAATTGCGCTTTCTCGCCCGCTATCTCGGTGAAGAGGGCTTCGCAACGCACACGCCGGAGTTGCCCGGATACAGCGCGGGCGCCGGACACGCTTCGATGGAAGAGTGGCTGCGCGCGGCCGTGGCGGAATTCGACGCGCTGGCGGCGCGGCATCGGCACGTTTCGGTGTGCGGCCTGTCGATGGGCGCGGCGCTCGCCGCCGCGGTCGCCCATGAACGCCCTTCCGCGCGCGCCCTGCTGTTGCTCTCGGTCACGCTCGACTATGACGGCTGGGCCATCCCGTGGTACCGATTCCTGCTCGACTGGGCGTACTACACGCCGTTGCGTACGCGTTATCGCTATCGCGAGCACGAGCCTTATGGTCTGCGCAATGAAGCGCTGCGCACGAAGATCGCCCGCGCGATGCAAAAAGGCGAGATCAGCGAAGTCGGCCCGGCATCCATTTCGATGCCCGCGCTGCACGAGGCCAGCCGTCTCGCGGCATCGGTGCGTGGCAAGCTGAAGCGCGTCACGAGCGACTGCCTCGTCATTCACGCTATCGACGACGAGACCTCGAGCCCGCACAACGCGCGATTCGTCGCGGCAAACGTAGGCGCGTCGTTCTTGCGGACCATCTGGCTCGACGACTCCTATCACATGATCACGTCCGACAACGAGCGCGAAGTGGTGGCGCGCGAATGCACGATGTTCCTGCGCGAGAGCGCATCTGCCTGCGACTCCACCGATGGCACAGGTCCCGTGATGTCGCGTGCCCTGGCGCGTCGGCTCCGGCAAACGGCTGCAGGAGCGAAAAGAGCATGAAGCGCGCGCAAACATTCATCGCGCGCACCTGCGTGGCGCTTGCGGCCGTGCTCGCATTTGGACCGGCACACGCCGCCGACGCGGACACGCAAACGAGCGGTGACTGGAAAATCTCGATCGGGCCAGGATTGTACGTGTTCCCCGAGTTTCCGGGATCGTCGCGGATCAAGGTATTTCCCTTGCCCGTGCAGGATATTTCCTGGCGCGACCGTATCTTTTCGCAAGGTCCGGACGTGCTCGGCGTCAACGTGCTGCGCGGGGAGAACTACCACGCAGGCATGTCGGTGAGTTTCGACTTTCAGTCGCGATCCTCGTCCGATGACGCGCGACTCGACGGCCTGCCCAACGTGCACTACGGACCGAAGCTGCGACTATTCGCCGATTACACGTACTGGGCATTCACCGGATCGACAGCCGTTTATCAGGACATCGGTGGCACCGGGCAAGGACTCACCGCGATGGCGGATCTCTATGTCTCCGCGCCCATCGGCAAATTGCTGCTGTCGGCGGGGCCGGGGCTGACTTGGGCCAATGGCGCTTATACGCGCACGTTCTTCGGCGTTTCACAGCCGGAAAGCGTGGCGTCCGGATTGCCGCAATACTCCACCGGCTCGGGCCTGCGCGACGTCCACTTCAATCTGGCCGCGAATTACACGATCTCTTCGCACTGGTCGGCCAACCTGGTCGCAGTCGTTGGCCGGCTCGAACGCTTCGCTGCCGGCAGCCCGATTACAGAACGCAGGTTGGATGTGAACGGAATGGCCTCGGTCGCATATCGCTTCTGAACGCAATCTATCAACCTGATTACATACAGATTCGAAAGAGCTTGAGATATCGGGCCTCACGCGCTTGCTTTAGAAATAAACTCCGCGCATTTAGTAAGACGTGAACTTGACGTCCCTTACGTTCCATCGCAACGTGCGTTAGCGCACAAAACCAGCCACGTCGCTGGCCATACTTGACCCACGTGACCTTCTTCTCGTCTGAAAGGCTGCGATTTTCACCGCGACTTATTCAGTAGCTGCATTATTTTGAATATGGCACATTGTGCGTGCCCTGCTTCGCCAAAACGGAATGAATATCTAATTCACGATGATCGCGAACGCCTTCAAAAATTGGATGCCCGACGAACTCTTCCTCCGTCTGCAGCATCGCAGGAAGATCGGGCGATTCCCGAGTCTTGCAAATCCCGAAACCTTCAACGAGAAAATGCTCCGGCGCAGTCTGAACCCGGACGCGCGCTTTACCGATCTGGCCGACAAGCTTATTGTGCGTGACTTCGTCAGGCGCGTGATCGGCGAAGAACATCTGATTCCGCTGCTCAAGGCGTCCGAGCTCTTCACCGAAGAGGATTTCGAGGCGTTGCCCGACTCCTTCGTCATGAAGGCCAATCACGGCAGCGGCTTCGTCAAGATCGTCCGCGACAAAGCGGAAACGAGTTATCAGGAACTGAGGACGCTTGCCGACCGGTGGCTTGCAACCGACTTTTCCAGAACCGGGCGCGAGCGGCATTACCGCGCGATTCAACCACGGCTGCTTTTCGAAGCCCTGCTTCTCGATGAACAAGGCAACATTCCCGCCGACTTCAAGATCCACTGCTTCAATCCCGAAGAGGGACCTTCCAAGCTGTTTGTCCTGCTGATCTCCGATCGCTATACGGGCCATCCGCGCGGAGATTTCTTCGATGAATCGTGGAACCATCTCGACATCAGGATCGGACACTATCCGCGTAGTGCGACGCCTTGCGAGCGCCCGGCCAACCTCGACGCGATCCTCGCCAAGGCAAGAGCGTTGTCGGCATCCTTCGACTATGTGCGCGTGGATCTTTATGCACCCGACTGCAAGATCTTCTTCGGCGAAATGACCTTCACGCCGGGCGGTGGACTATATCCCCTCTTCCCGGACAGCGTGGATTATCAGTGGGGGCAAATGTTGCAGGCAGCGCCTCTCTTATCTACGCCGAAAATGTCGACGCGGACGATCGGGTGAATCGGCGTGTGTACGGTTGTCGAAACGCTGACACCGCCCGCATTGGTCACTCAGGCGTGACGTGAACACACTGAGCCATCGGTTCGCGTCACGTCACATCGTTTCCCTAAAGCTCTTCCTCTTGAACAACGCCGCGTCCGCGGTTGGGTTGCATTTCGCAAGCCTTCGCTACCCGAAGCGTTCGTGCGTTATCGATGGTTCAAGATTTCGATCACGCTCTCTGCATTGTCTTTACGACGCATTCACGTTTTTTCATATTGCCGCCTCACAAGGCGCCGTTAAGGAAAAGCGTTTGCGCAACTCTGTAGTTCGAGAAGCGACCTGCAAATCCCCGCCGAATTCGTTCAGACTCGAAGTGTTCCGCGTAGTCCCTGGCGTCAACGCAGTCATCGCTTAACGCAGGTCTCGAGGGCTCTCGACCGCGCCTCTGGTCAAGGCAGCGCAGGCATCCTTTCGCCTTCGATTTATTAGTTCGCATTCCTACTATGTATAAAGAATGGCGATTTTATCGCAGAGTAATTGGAGTTTTCCGCGAGAAGGCGGATTAGCATATTCGATGATTGATCGACGTAGATTTTTAGCTAGCCTGGGCGCGTTGTCCGGAACCTATACATTGGCCGCCTGCGGAGGCGGAAGCGAAAGCGACGTACCGAACTCGACATCGAGCGCTTCCAGGCGGTCCAGACAACTGAATCCCACTGCAAGAGCGGAGTCGCAAGGCCCATCGCCGGATGGCACGACCATTCCTGACGCAACCGCGATCGTGGACAAACGCGGCTCCGTCTGGACGGTGAATAACGGCGTCGTATTTCAGAACGACACGGCAATATCCATTGCCAACGTTTCGATGCTTCTCTGGTCGGGCGGCAAGATCTATCAGAGAAACACGAGCGGGCAATTCTACGTGTGGTCGAATGACTGGCTACTTTGCCGCGACCCGCGCACACCGCTCGCAGCGCAATCCGGCATGTTCTTCGGCATGAACGGTCATTACGATTATCTCTACACGCCCGCGCAAACCATCGCTATTTTGAATGGCATGGGTTGCAGTATCTATCGGCTCGGGTGCAATGAGACGTCGGCTGAACTCAGACCTGTCGCAAGGATGGCGAGGGCCATGAACGGAACGGGCATCGAACTGTTCTGTCTGATTCAACAAGGATTGACGGATGACTGGGGTAACCTGTTCGGGAGCGAGGCCGCGGCATACGCCAAGGCCTACAGCACAGGCGTGACGGTCGCGAGCACGCTGAAGCCGTACGGCGTGACGATGTACGAATGCGGCAACGAACTCACGCGCCGAGCTCAGACTGTAATCGACTCGAATCGCGCCGGAACGGATGTCGCCGACTTCAACAACGATAACTGGCCGGTCATGCGCGGCGTCATGCGCGGATTGATCGACGGCGTGAAGGCCGCGCAGCCCGACGCCATGTGCGGCATCAACTTCTGCGTGGCGGATATCGGTGCATCGGACGCGTTATGGGAAGGCAATCAGCCGGACGGCACGAGCGGTCATCCCGTAGTCCGCTGGGACATGACGACATGGCATAACTACGAGGTCTATGGCGATTTGTTCGATATCGGTTCGGATGGCGCGGGCCCGCACTTCGACCTGCCGCAATACTGCAAGGCGCGTTACGGCGTTCCCTTCATGATTACCGAGTGGAACGCCAATCCCGAACAAAGCGACGACTACCGGAGCGCGTTCGTGCAGTCCCGATTGCAATCGTTCTACGATGCCCGCAAGACGCACAACATTCAATCCACCATGTATTACGTGCTCGACAGCGGCGACCACACCTTCGGCATCATGCACAACAGCGTGCCGATCTTGCCGACGTATCTGAGCTTCGTGAATTTCGTCCGCTCGCACGCGGATTCCTGAAACCGCGCAAACCGCATCACGTTGCGATCTCGCGCGCTTCGCCCGCGCGCGCCTCGACCAGAATGGCCTCCAGTTCCGCGTGCAACGTGCGGTTGTTGAAGTTCGTTTCGATAGTGTGCCGCGCGGTCGCGCGCATCTTGTCGGTGTCGATCTGTCCTTTGGCGATTTTTTCGAGCGCGGCGGAAATGCTCGGCCCCGAACGCTCGTCGACGAGCACGCCGGTCTCGCCATCCACCACGAGCTCGGGAATGCCGCTATGACGCGTTGCGACGACGATCGCGCCGGTAGCCATTGCTTCCATGATCGACACCGGAATGCCTTCCATGTCGCCGTTGGCGGCCGTCACGGACGGCAGCAGAAACACGTCGGTGCGCTTTAGTTCCGCGAACACTTCGTCCTGTGCGCGCGCGCCGAGAAAGTTGACCGGATTGCGGTTATTCGCGGCCATCGCGCGCAAGTCGGCCTCAAGTGGGCCGTAGCCGATCACGTTGTATTCCACGGGCAGGCTGCAATCGCGAACGCCGGCAATCGCATATTCAAGGCCTTTTTTCTCGACGAATCTTCCCACGCTCAGCACTTTGAGCGGGCGTCCGGGCTTCTGCTTGTCGGTCGCAAGCGGCAGTTGCTCGACATCCACTCCCACGTGATGCACGAGCGTCCGCGATGCAGGCGCGCCCCAGTCGATCAGGCGCATCCGCCAGAATTCGCTGACCGGGAGCGACAGCGACCCCCTTCCGAAGAGCTGCTTGTAGTGCGGCAGATAACGCTTGACGAGCGCTTCATCGCTCATGTCGAAGCCATGAAAGACGGTGGAGATAGGGCCTTCGAAATAGCCCGCATCGCGCAGATACATGGCGCGCACGCCGAGGGGACCGAAATGTGCGATTACCGCGTCGAAACTTTCGTGCGACATCGCTCCGCCGCCCGAGAGGTCGAACAGCGTCGAGCGGCAACCGGATGTCGCCGCGCGCCAGGCCACGCCAATGCGTTTGCGTCCTTCCGGCGTTGACAGTGAGCTCAGTCCGAAGCGCGCCAGATGCGCAATGCGTGCCGCCGTGCCCTGTTTGCGACGAAATCTGCGTAATTCGATCTGGCCTTTGAGCGGATCGTCGGCGCCTTCGTCATAGCGCGCCGCAAGGACGACCACATGATGTCCTCGTTCCGCGAATCCCGCGATCTGACGGACCACGAAGGTTTCCGATGCAACAGGATAGCTGTCGACAACAAACGCGATTTTCATGCGCCTCTCCGCTTCCGCATCATTTTTCATGATGCGGGTACGCTAGTAAGGGGGACGAATCAAATGGTGTGCACGCTTGCCATGCCTTGTTGTCCACACCTGCCCATCGTTCGATAGTGCTCAGGCCAGCATAGTCCAAAATGCCACGCATTGTTGCTTTGCCGCTGGCGCTTCGTTCATCGGTGCCTTTATCTTTGCGCGTCGATGCGCAATTACGCACACCGATGGATCATGCTTTCATCGCGGCAAGTTCCAGACCATGTTGAACAAAGGCGTGAGTCACGCCTTAGGGCCGACAACATGAGCAAGCAATTTGCCAGACCGTCGAACGCAACATACTCGCGCACACGCCAACGCTCGCGATCGCTTGAGGAATGAACGAAGCAGCCACTGGTTAAATTCCACACGTTATGTATTTTTCGTGGAATATAAGCTGATTATTCGTCTGGATATTGTAAAAAGGCACAGGGACGGTTCGCTTGGGCCTCTTAACGGACGCGCACCTATCGCCTGCGACCGAGCATCGACATACCCGCAAACTGTGCCGCGTCGCCAAGCGCTTCTTCAACGCGAATCGCCTCGTTCCACTTGGCCATGCGTTCCGAGCGCGAGAACGAGCCGACTTTGAGCTGGCCCGCATTCCAGCCAACGGCAAGATGCACGATGGTCGTATCCTCCGTCTCACCCGAGCGCGCCGATACGATCGTGCCAAACCCCGCGTTCTTTCCCGCTTCCAGCGCCGCATGCGTCTCCGTCACCGTACCCGCCTGATTCAACTTGATGAGGACAGCGTTGACATCGCGTTGCTCGGCGGCCTTTGCGATGCGCGCCGCGTTCGTCACGAGGTAATCGTCGCCGATCACCTGCACGCGTCCTCCCACGGCTGCCGTGAGTCGGCGCAAGCCGGCCGCATCGTCCTCGCTCAACGGGTCTTCCATCGACACGATCGGGTAACGGTCGCACCATCGGAGCATCAGTTCGCACATGGCGTCGCTGTCGAGCTCGCGGCGCTCCAGGCCGAGCTTGTAACGCCCGCCCGAGCCGAATTCGGATGCGGCGATATCGAGCGAAATGGCGACTTGCTCGCCCGGAACGAACCCCGCTTCTTCGATAGCCGCGACGAGCGTATCCAGCGCCGCTTCGTTGCTCTCGAACGCGGGCCAGTGCCCGCCTTCGTCGGCGACACCGGCAAGATGACCACGCTTCGCCATGATCCTGCCCGCAGCCAGATAGACCTCGGCGGTCATCTCCAGCGCTTCGTCGAAACTTTTCGCGGATGGCGCCATGACCATCAGGTCCTGAATATCGATACGCCGGCCAGCGTGCGCGCCGCCGCCGAAGATCTGGATTTCCGGGATCGGAATGCTGACGGTTCGGCCGTTGGCGACATAAGCCCACAGCGGCTGCCGACGGTCTGCCGCCGCGGCATGCAGAACCGAAAGCGACGTCGCGATCAACGCATTGCCGCCAAGCCGCGATTTGTCCTCGGTGCCATCGAGTTCGATCAGACGCGCATCGATTTGCGTCTGCCCGAGCGCATCCATGCCGATAAGCGCCGCCGCGATTTCATCGTCGATACCGCGTAACGCATCGCTCACGCCGAAGCCGCCCAGCGCGGCCGCCCCGTCGCGCCGATCCACCGCCTCGAAACGCCCGCGAGAAGCACCCGCCGGGGCCATGCCGCGTCCTTTGGCGCCGCTTGCCAGCGTCACTTCCACTTCCACGGTCGGACGTCCGCGCGAATCCCAAATGCGGCGGCCGTGGACGGATGCAATCGCGCTGCTCATATTCAGACTCCCGCGGGTTTATCGATGGATGCCGCCTCGTTCCAGCGCTTTCGCCATTGCGCAAGGGAATCGACCGGTTCGATGAGAAGGCCGCGCGCAAGTTCGCGCACCGCCTGTATGGCGGCTGGATCTTGCAGATACTCGACGGGCGATTTGCCATCGACCCGCGCGAGCAACAACGCCGGCAAGAGCCGCGCGCAACGCAGATCCATCCGTTCCGCTGGTTCCCAATCGACGGCCGCCAGATATCGACCGCTCAGTGCGTCGAAGCTTCCGGCATAGCGTTCACGCCAATGCGGATTGAGAAAGCTCTTCAGGACGAGGTGATTCAGGCAGAACGCGAGGTCGAAGGCCGGATCGCCGAAGGTTGCGCATTCGGCATCGAGAAAGACGGGGCCGTCGGCACCGCACAGGATGTTCTTCGGGCTCACGTCGCCATGAACCAGCGCGATGCGCGCAGCCGAAACCGAATCCGCCAGATCGCCGAGTGTATTCGCCAGGTCGGGATGACGCGCGGCTGTCGCCCGCAGATAAGGCTCGATGCGGATGGACTCGAAGGTATCGTGATTCGCGAACTGCGCCGCGAGCGCAGCCGAACCCGCGCTTCTCTCATGAATCTGCGCAAGAAAGAAACCGACTTGCGCGGCGAAGGTGTCGTCGATCTCGCCTTTCAGCAGCTTCGCCTTCCAGACGGGGTTATGTTCCGCAGGAAGATACGCCATCGCGAAGCAGCCGAGCGGCGCGTCTTCGAACAGAAGCGCAGGCACCGCGTGCGGCAGCCAGGTCGCGACACAGCGCAGCCACGCGGCTTCGGCGGCATTGCGGCTGACGGGCGCATGCCAGTCCGCCGCGACCTTGAGCTTGCCGAGCGCGCGCTTGATGCAGAACGTAGCGCGGCGCGCATCGACGCGCCAGATATCCGAAGACACGCCACCCGTCAGGCGCGTGAAGCGCGGTTCTTCGTCGGCATCGAGCAGGCGATGCTGGCGCAACGCGTCAACAAGGTGCGCGAGGTCGGTGGCTTCGGTCATCGAATGTCGGCCGGGCGTTTGGCGAGTTCGGCAAAGTAGGTCCCGGCCTCATGTTATGGGATCGCGCAAGCAGGTGCAACGCGGATGGTAAAGTCACCAGACCATCACATCCGAGGACCGCATATGCGTCTCTTGCTCGCACTCATTCTTCCGTGGCTGCAGTTCTTCACGATCGGCCGACCGATTGCCGGCATCATCTGCCTGCTTCTTCAGATCACGTTGATTGGCTGGATTCCCGCCGCGATCTGGTCGGTCTATGCGCTCAGCCAGTACAACACCGAGAAGAAAATCCAGCGCGCCTTCGGAGCGCGCGGCTGACAGGCAGAACGCGCGGGCGTCAATGGGAATGGCGCGGAACATCGGCGCCACGGCATCCCACGAGAAAGTCGAAGTCGCAGCCCTGATCGGCTTGCAAAACGTGATCGATATACAGCTTGCCGTAGCCGCTCGTGTTCTCGCCCGCTTTGCGCGGTTCTTCCGCCCAGCGGGCGAGACGCGTCCTCAGCGTCTCGTCGCTGATGTCCAAATGCAGGCGCCCCGCGAAGCAGTCCATCTCGATCCAGTCGCCTTCTTCCACCACCGCGAGCGGACCACCGGCGCGCGCTTCGGGCGCTACATGCAGCACCACCGTGCCGTAAGCCGTGCCGCTCATGCGGGCGTCGGAGATGCGCACCATGTCGGTCACGCCCTGCGCCAACAGCTTCGGCGGCAAGCCCATGTTGCCGACTTCGGCCATGCCCGGATAACCCTTCGGGCCGCAGTTCTTCATGACCAGGATCGAATCGGCGGTGACGTTCAATTCGGGATCGCCGATCCTCGCCTTGTAGTCGTCGAAGTTCTCGAACACGACCGCCCGGCCGCGATGCTTGAGCAACGCCGGCGTCGCGGCGGACGGCTTGAGCACCGCGCCGTTCGGCGCGAGATTGCCTCGCAAAATGCACAGCGCGCCGTCTTCCACGAGCGGGCGGTCGAGTGGACGAATCACCTCGGCGTCGTGGATGGGCGCGTCTTTCGTGTTGTCCCAGAGTGAGCGGCCGTTGGCTGTCAGCGCGTCGGGATACGGCAGCAAGCCCGCTTCGCCCAGACGCCGGATCACGCCGGGCAAACCGCCCGCGTAGTAAAACTCTTCCATCAGAAAGCGTCCGGACGGTTGCAAGTCGACGAGCGTCGGCGTGCCGCGGCCGATGCGCGTCCAGTCGTCGAGTTCCAGGTCCACGCCGATACGGCCGGCAATCGCCTTCAGATGGATGGTCGCATTCGTCGATCCGCCAATCGCCGCGTTGACGCGAATCGCGTTTTCGAACGCCTGCCGCGTGAGGAGTTTCGAGAGCCGCAAGTCGTCGAGCGCCATCTCCACGATCCGCATGCCCGACATGTGCGCGAGCACGTAGCGCCTGGCATCCACCGCGGGAATCGCCGCGTTGTGCGGCAAGGTCACGCCGAGCGCTTCGGCCATGCACGCCATGGTCGATGCCGTCCCCATGGTGTTGCAGGTTCCAGCCGAACGCGACATGCCTGCTTCCGCCGACATGAATTCATGCAGCGTGATCTTGCCCGCCTTCACCTGCTCGCTCAGTTGCCACACGACGGTGCCCGAACCGATATCGCGACCCTGATGCTTGCCGTTGAGCATCGGGCCGCCGCTGACCGCGATCGCGGGCACATCGCAACTCGCCGCGCCCATCAGCAAGGCGGGCGTGGTCTTGTCGCAGCCGACCAGCAGCACGACGGCATCGACGGGATTGCCGCGAATGGATTCCTCCACGTCCATGCTGGCGAGATTGCGCGTCAACATGGCCGTAGGCCGCAGATTCGATTCGCCGTTGGAAAACACCGGAAACTCCACCGGAAAGCCGCCCGCCTCGAAGACGCCGCGCTTCACGTGCTCCGCGATCTTCCTGAAATGCGCGTTGCAAGGCGTGAGTTCCGACCACGTATTGCAGATGCCGATAATCGGCTTGCCCTGAAACTCGTGGTCCGGAATGCCCTGATTCTTCATCCAGCTTCGATACATGAAGCCGTTCTTGTCCTGGGTTCCGAACCATTGAGCGGAACGGAGCAGGCGTTTTTCATTGGGCATGACGGATTCTCGACGAGGGTGGCAGGGTATGCGTGCTTATGTGTTGCTTATGTACGTGCTTCAGGTTCTGGGGACCATCGCGAGCGGCTCGGCTTTGCTCGCGGTATCGGACGGCAAAGGCGTGCGCGGCTCTTTCGATCCGATGCCTTCGCCGAGCTTCGTCCCATTCGATTTACGGCGCGCGGCATGACGTTCGATGACTCGCTGCAACAGACAGAACGCGCACAGAAGCGCGCCGATCACGATGCGCGTCCACCATGAACTGAGCGTGCCGTCGAACGTAATCAACGTCTGGATGGTGCCGAGAATGCCGACGCCGAACACCGAACCGATCACATAGCCCACGCCGCCCGTGAGCAAGGTTCCGCCGATCACCGTCGCGGCGATGGCGTCGAGTTCCATGCCCTGCCCTTGCAGTCCGTAGCCCGAGAGCACGTATAGCGTGAACACCACGCCGCCGAGCGCCGAGCAGAAACCCGAGAGCGCATAGACGCCGACCTTGGTGCGCGCGACGGGCAAGCCCATCAGCAGCGCCGAGCGTTCGTTGCCGCCGACCGCATACACGTTGCGTCCGAAGCGCGTGAAGTGGGCGACGAAGATCGCCACGATCAGCGTGACGATGGCGATCAGCGCGCCCGTCGTGAGCGACGCGCCGCCGACATCCACATGAAAGGCGGACAGCGCGCGGAACGTGGAATCGGTGATGGTGATGGATTGCGTCGTGATGAGAAAGCAGGCGCCGCGCGCGAGGAACATCCCGGCCAGCGTGACGATGAACGGTTGCAGCCTGAAGAAGTGGATGAGCGCGCCCATCGCCGCGCCATAGCAGGCGCCGAAGGCCAGCACGAGCGGCACGATGATCCACACCGGCCAGTGCAGACGTTCGGCGAACACGGCGCACAGGATCGTCGTCAAAGCGACGACCGAGCCGACCGACAAATCGATGCCGCCCGAGACGATCACGAACGTCATGCCAATGGCGACGATCAGCAAGAACGCGTTGTCGATCAGCAAGCCGAGCAGCACTTGCAGCGAGAAGAAGCCGGTGTACATCACCGAGCCGAAACCGAACAGAGCCGCGAACAGAACGACGGTGACGACGATAGGCAAGATGCGCGGGTCCGTCAGACGGTCGAAGAAACTTTTCATCGGGATGCCTCCGCGAGCGGCTGTTTCGAAGCGGACGGAAAGACGCGTCGCAACTGCCGCATCAGCACGGCGCGCGCGGTGGACGACTGAATCACGCTGACGACGAGCACCACCGCTGCCTTCACCACGAGCGTCGCTTCGGGCGGCACGCCGATGGAATAAGTCGTGTAGGTGAGCGTCTGGATGATGAGCGCGCCGAGCACCGTGCCTGCAAGACTGAAGCGCCCGCCGAGCAGCGAAGTGCCGCCGAGCGTGACGGCGAGAATCGCGTCGAGTTCGAGCAGGAGACCGGCGTTGTTGCCGTCGGCGCTGCGCACGTTCGAACTGGCGAGAATGCCCGCCATGGACGCGGTCAACCCGGAGAATGCATACACGCCGAACACGATCACGTTCGAGCGCAAGCCGACGAGCCGGGTTGCAACCGGATTCACGCCGATAGCCCGAATGAAAAGCCCGAGCGCGGTGCGATCGACGAGAAGCGCCGTGAGGATGAGCGCGCCCGCCGCGATCCACACGGAACACGGGACGCCCGCCAGATAGCCGCCGCCGACCATCAAATAAGCCTGCGCGCCGATCGGGATGATCTGGCCGCCCGTCAGCAACTGCGCGACGCCGCGTCCCGCAACCATCAGGATGAGCGTCGCGATGATCGGCTGCATGCCGATGAACGCCACCAGCAAGCCGTTCCACATGCCCGCGAGAACGCCGGCCGCGAGCGCCGCCGCAATGGCAAGCGTCACGCGGGAAGGATCGTCGGCGAGGATCGTGGCGGCCGTCGCGCCGGCAATCGCGACGATCGCGCCCACCGAGATATCGATGCCGCGCGTCGCTATCACGAGCGTCATGCCGAGCGCGACGAGCACGAGCGGCGCCGCGCGATTCAGAATATCGACGGGCGCGCCGAACAGGTGGCCATCGAGCATGGCAATCGACAGGAACCGCGGGTTATGCGCCAGATCGAGCAGACACAGCGCGACGAGCGTCACGCAGGGCCACACGAGCGGATGCTGCAAGACACCTTTGATACGGTTCATTGCGAACCTCCCGCGATCAGCCGATACACCTCGTCTTCCGAGGTCGTATGTCCCGCGACCTCGGCGACCTTGCGCCGGTCGCGCAACACCGCAATCCGGTGACTCACGCGCACGACCTCGCTCACTTCGGACGAGATGAAGAGAATGCCGAGCCCTTTCGCGCAGAGCGCGAGCACGCGGTCCATGATCTCGAACTTCGCGGCCACGTCTATGCCGCGCGTCGGTTCATCGAGAATCAGCATGCGCGGCTCCGTTGCAAGCCAGCGCGCGAGCAGCACCTTTTGCTGATTGCCGCCCGAGAGCAGACCGATAGGCTGCTCGGCATCGCGCGCCTTGATGCCTAGCTGCTCGATATAGTCGTCGGCGATCTCGAGTTGCTTCGCCTTCCGAATGCAGCGCCAAAGCCCGAGCCGCGCCTGAAGCGCCAGGATGATGTTCTCGCGAATCGACAGGTCGGCGATAATGCCTTCCTTCTTGCGATCCTCCGGGCAATAGCCGATGCCCTGACGCACCGCATCGCGCGGCGAATGCAGCTTGACCGGCTTGCCGGACACCTTCGTCGCGCCTGCATCGGAACGCTCCGCGCCGAAGAGAAGCCGCGCGGTTTCCGTGCGCCCCGAACCGAGCAAGCCCGCGAGCCCGAGTATCTGACCCGGCTGCACGTCGAGATCCACGGGATTCATCAAGCCGCGACGGCCCACGCCGCGCATTTCGAGAAACGGCGCCGCCGCGCCTCGTTGCGCGGGCGGCTCGGAAGCCGCGCGCTTCAGGCGCTCGGTCATGCGTTCGTGGCCCACCATCTTCGACACGAGCAGTTCGACCGGAAGATCTTTCGCGAGATATTCGCCTTCGCGCTCGCCATTGCGCATGACCGTGATGCGATCCGATACCGCGTAGGTCTGTTCCAGAAAGTGCGTCACGAAGAGAATCGCGAGACCTGAATGGCGGAGCTTGCGCAACACGTCGAAGAGTCGCGTGACTTCGCCGTCGTCGAGACTGGAGGTCGGTTCATCGAGGATCAGGACGCGCGCATCGACCGACAAGGCACGCGCAATCGCCACCATCTGCTGCACGGCGATGGGATACGTATCGAGCGATTTCGTGACGTCCACCGAAACGTTGAGGTCCGCGAGCGCCTTTTGCGCCCGCACGTGGATGCTCTTCCAGTCGATCGCGCCATGCCGCTTCAACTGCCTGCCGGCGAAGACGTTCTCCGCCACCGAGAGATTCGGACACAGGTTCACTTCCTGATAGAGCGTGCGAATTCCGGCGGCTTCCGCTTCCATGGGCGCGGCGAAATTCACGGGACTGCCACCGAGCCGGATCTCGCCTGCATCGTGCTCGTGGACGCCCGTCAGCACATTGATGAGCGTCGATTTGCCGGCGCCGTTCTGCCCCATCAACGTATGAATCTCGCCCGGAAACAAACGAAAATCGACGTTGTGCAGTGCGCGCACGCCGGGGAACGACTTGGACAAACCGATGGTTTCGAGCACGGGTGTGTCGGTCATGGATATCGCCGGAAAGGGAATGAGTCGTCCATCGCGCTCACATGATGGCGCGATGGACGTGCGATGGCGCCCGAGCTTCAGTATTTGCGCTGCGGCAGCGTGGCCGCGGCGACGCTCATCGGGAAAATGGTCTCTTCGGTCACGATACGCTTGGGCAGTTCCTTGCCCGCGACCACATCCTTCACCGCGGTCATCAACTGCGGGCCGAGCAGCGGACTGCATTCCACGTCCACGTTGATCTTGCCCGCGACCATGGCGTCGAAACCGCCCTTGGTTGCATCGAACGAAACGACCGTGATGTCCTTGCCCGGCTTCATGCCCGCCTCCTCCATTGCCTGAATGGCGCCGAGCGCCATGTCGTCGTTATGCGCGTAGACCACGTTGATCTGCTTGCCGTAGGTCTTCGCGAAGGCTTCCATGACCTGCTTGCCGCCAGCGAGCGTGAAGTCGCCGCTTTGCGAGGCGATCACCTTGAATTTGGGATCGTTCTTGATGACTTCGAGCAGACCCGCACGCCGGTCGTTCGCTGGCGCCGATCCCACCGTGCCCTGCAACTCGACGATGTTGATCGGCCCCTTCTCGTTCTTGTAGCGTTCTTCCAGCCACTTGCCGCCGCGCCGGCCTTCTTCGAGGAAGTCCGAGCCGATCATCGTCACATAGAGCGACTTGTCTTTCACGTCGATGTTGCGGTCGGTCAGGATCACGGGAATCTTGGCGTTTTTCGCTTCGATGAGAATCGGCTCCCAGCCCGACTCGACGACCGGCGAGAACGCGATCACATCGACCTTCTGCGCAATGTAGGAGCGTATGGCCTTGATCTGATTTTCCTGCTTCTGCTGGGCGTCGGAGAATTTGAGGTTGATGCCCGCGTCTTTCGCGGCGGACTTGACCGAGACCGTATTGGCCGTGCGCCAGGCGCTTTCCGCGCCGACCTGTGCGAAGCCGAGCGTGATCTTCTTGTCGTCGGCGTGTGCATTCACACTCGCGGCGAGTACCAGCACCGAACCAAGCATTGCGCCGAGCACCGCGCGTCGGGTCTGTTTCATGGCTGTCTCCTGATTGGATCATGTGCGCCGCGGCTCGAAGTCCGGGGTCGAAGGCTCAGGCTGAGCCCCGGGCAAGGTTAGCCCTCACTCCCATGATGGTCCAATCACTTATTCAGCGATCCCGATACCAATGTTGATATAGTGGAAAACGCGATTCGGGCTTACCCGGTCAGGCGCTCAGGGCATCGGCGGATACGCCGTATACTTCGGCGGCGGCGTCGTGAAGCGCATGCAGCACCACGGTCGCCGCGGGCGAAAGCGCATGCGCTTGCCGCGTGATGATGCCGAATGCATCCATGCGGCAAGGCAGGTCGATTGCAAGACGCTTGAGCGTGCCGAAGCGCTCGTATTGCCGCGCCACTTCATCAGGCATGACGGCGAGCATGTCGCTCTGCAACAGAAGGCTCGATATCGCCAGAAAGTTGTTGGTGTTGACCACATTCCGCGGCGGGTTCAGCCCAAGCTCCGCGAACGCCATGTCGATACGATGCCGCAAGACACTCCCCGGCGGATGCAGCACCCATTCGGCGTCGGCGATACCGCTCATGGTGAGCCCCGCAGTCTGTTCGAGCGGATGCCCGGGGCGCACCACCACGCACAGCGGTTCATCGGCGATGGGCGCGTATTGCACGGCGGGCTTCAGTTGCACGTGCTGCTGGAGCACGCGGCCGATCATCACGTCGAGTTGCCCCTGCGTGAGAAGCGGCAGCATGACATCGGAAGTCTCCACCTGCAGCCAGATTTGCAGTTGCGGATACTGCGCCTTCACGCGTCCGATGGCGAGCGGAACCATTCTGGCCGCCGCCGCCGCGATCACGCCGACGCGCACTTCGCCCACCAGACCGGCGCGCAAGGCGGCAATCTCGTCTTGCGCCTTGTTGAGATTCGACAGCACCATGCGCGCATGACGGATCATCACTTCGCCGTAGAGCGTCGCCTGCATGCCGTGCGGCGTGCGATCGAAGAGACGCACGTCCAGCACATCTTCGAGTTCCTTCAGAAGCCGCGATGCCGCTGGCTGCGTCATGCCGAGGACATCGGCGGCACGGCGCACGTTGCCCTCTTCCTCCATCGCGGCGAGCAACAAGAGCTGGCGCGTCTTGAGCCGCGCGCGCACGAACCAGTTCGAGTGTCCCTGTGTCAATGCCGTCTCCCGGTTTTATGTTCGTGGTCGCCCGATGCCTGGCGTTATCGCCCGGCGCGCAACTCGCGCACGCCACGGCCGAGCCTGCGGCGCAGCAAGGTGCGCAAGGTCGCCGTATCGGCATAGCCGACTTCGCTTGCAATCTTCTCGATGTCGTAGCCGATAGCGACGAGGTGCTGCGCGCGTTCTATGCGCAAGTCCTGAAAGAATGCCAGCGGCGACTTGCCGAGCACCGACTCGGTACGGCGCTGCAACGTGCGCGGCCCGACCGACAAGGCACTCGCCGCCGCCTGAAGCGAAAAGCCCGCCGCGAGATTGTCGCGCGCCCATCGCTCGAAACGCGCGACTAAAGGGTCGGCATGCGCAAGATGATCGGGGATGATGTATTCCGCCTGCGACGCACGCTTGTCGATGAGCATCATGCGAGCGACACGCGTCGCCAGTTCGGGACTCGCCTGACGCAGCAACCATAGCGCGAGATCGAGATGACCCATTGCGGAGCCTGCCGTGACGACGCCTTGCGATGCGACGACCATGCGCGAATCGTCGAGCATGACGGCCGGATAGCGCTGTCGAAAAAACGGTGCAAGCGACCATGTGGTCGTGGCCTCGCGATGATCGAGCAAACCGGCTTCGGCCAATATGAACGTGCCGATGCACGCCGCCGCTACGCCCGCGCCCGCAGCGTGCCGCGCTTGCAGATAAGCGATCGCCTCGCGCGTGTCGCGACGTTCGAGCGCCTCGGCAAGCCGCTCCGGCTGCCTCACGTTCAGCGCGGGCACGACGATCCAGTCCGGCGACGGCGCGCTGCTCGCCGATTCGACCGAAGTCGACAAGCCATGCGCAGTGCGAATACGTCTGCGCATGCCGATGAGCCTCACCTCGAACGGTGCGGCCTCGAACCCTTGCGTGGCGGCCACTTCGTTGGCCATCGAAAAGGTATCGAGAAACACGGTCAGTCCGGTGTCGAACAGGCCGTCGAGCGCGAAGATTGCCAGTCTCATGTCGCAAATAGTGCTAATAATGTCATTTGCGACTATAGCCCCGTGCGCCCGGGCCGTCTAGACTGCACAGCAATCACACGCCATTGGAGCGCCCATGAGCCATCCGAAACCTGCCGACCTCGACCGCCCTATCTGGGAGGCGCTGACGACCCGACACGCACACCTCGCGCTCGGCGACACGCTCGTTCGTCGATATCATCCCGACGTCGCGCCGTTCGCCGCGCTGGCAACCGCAACGCCGGATGCGTATGACGCCCTTCACCGCCTTCTGCAGCCTGGGCAGCAAGTGGCCTTGCTCTCCACGGAGCCCTTGCCGTCATACGATGCCTTGCAGATAACGCGTGTCGGCATCCTTCATCAGATGGTCGCGAACACTCGCAAAGCGCCCAAAGCCGCAAGCGTCGAAAAGCTGGATGTGATCCGACTCACGCAGGCAGATAACGACGACATGCTGGATCTTGCCGGAAGAACGCGGCCCGGGCCGTTCTCCGTGCGGACCCGCGAGACGGGCAATTACATCGGCGTGCGAGACAACGGGCGACTCATTGCAATGGCCGGTGAACGCCTGCATCTGGATGGTTACGTCGAGATCAGCGCCGTATGTGTCGATGAAACGCATCGCGGCAGAGGCCTTGCCGGGCGGCTCATGCAGATCCTGCAACGAGAGATCGAGGCGCGCGCGGAGACACCGTTCTTGCACGTGTTCAGCGACAATCTCGCGGCTATCGGTCTATATGAACGTCTCGGCTTCGAGTTGCGGCGCGCGTTTCATCTCGCGCGAGTCGAGCATGCGGCCTCGCGCGAATTGATTTGAAGCATCAGGCGTCAGGCATCAAGGCGCGGTGCCGACCGGTTCGCCGCGCCGCTTCTCGGACACAGCCGCGAGCGTCACGCGATTGCGTCCGCCGCTCTTCGACACATACAAGGCTTCGTCGGCGCGGCGCATGGCGTCGTCGATAGTCGAGCCGCTATCGGGTCGAGCCACCACCACGCCGATGCTCACGGTCGTCGGGGGAAATTGCTGACGAAGTCGCGCGCCATTCGAATTGGCCACGTCGATACGCATGGCCTCCGCCACCGCCTCCGCGCGGCTGCGGGTGCAGTCGGCGAGCGCCACGACAAACTCCTCGCCGCCGTAGCGCGCGACTAGATCGTGCGGTCCTCTCGCATGCTTCACGAGACATTCGGCGATGAACTGCAACGCCCGGTCGCCGGCTTCGTGGCCGTGCGTGTCGTTGTAAGCCTTGAAGCGATCGGCATCGACGAAAAGCAGCGCGACCGGATAACCTTCGCGCGCCGCCGAGGTCCAGAGTTCGTCGAGCGCCGCATCGAGCTTGCGGCGGTTGGCGACGCCGGTCAGACCGTCCGTGTCCGCGATCTCGACGAGCTTCGCCTGCGCCGCGTCGCGCTGGCGCACCGCGAAGACCAGCAGCCAGACCACGATGGTGAACGCGCCCGCCACGGCCACCACCAGCGTGCCGATGATGAGCGAGTGCTGCTGCCACTCCGAGGTCACGTCGTCCTTTCCGAGCGCCACCATCATCACGAGATTGCTGCCGCGCACGCGCGCAAACGTCATGATGCGGTCGACGTTGTCGACGGGCGAGCGCGCGTCGAACGAGCCGCTCTCGACGCCGAACATCTTCGAGAAGATCGGCCAGCCGCGAATGCTGCTGACGCTGCCCGGACGCAGTTTCGGATTGCGCGCGACGATGTCGCCATCGCTCTGTACGATCGTCGCCGCGCTTTCGTGGCCGAGCCTGATGTCATCCACCAGTTGCTGGAAGTAATCGAGGTTGATGGAGATGAGCGCGACACCGCCGAAGCTGCCATCGGCTTTGGAAATCCGCCGGCTGAGGGCAATCGATGGCGCGCCGTTTCGCAGACGCGACGCGTACGGCTTAGAGATGAAGAGCCCGACATTCGGATTGGCGCGATGCACCGTGAAGTAATCCCGATCGGAGAGATCGACGGTCGGAAGAAGCCGCGCCCGGCCCTGCACGATCCGGCCGTGTTCGTCGAGCGCATAGATGCCGCTGATATAAGCGGCGGTGGTCGAACGGTCGAAGAGAATCTGCCGGCGCAGTTCAGGCGGCAGATTCAATATGGTTGGGTCCGCCATGCCGTCGACGACGGCCTGCAGCGAGAGATCGTAGATTTCGAGGTTTCTCGACATGTCGCGCGCGAGCGCCACCGCGACGTTCGCCGACGTGCGGCGCGCCTTCGCGATGGCTTCCTCGCGGCTCGAGATCAGCACCGCGACGGTGGCGATCAGCACGATGACGCTCGCCAGTGTCGCGCCGAGCGCAACCAGCACCGAGTGTCTGTCGACCCACGATGCCGGGCTTTCTGCTCGGACGCTCCTCTTGAACCACAGTCCCAACGATTCTCTCCTGCCGAACCCCGCCACGCGACGCTCGACGACTCGCTTTCTTATTCGTTGCTAAAGAGCCGGTTTAGCGGACTTCTGCTCGCTGTCCGCGCGGCTCGCATCAAGGTTTACGGCCAGATTGCGCAACTTTTGAGCCCGTGCCGGCCAAACGATGAACGCGGAGTTTACCGGAGCCCGAGCCAAGCGCCACGGCCATTCCGCTGCCGTCTAGCAATCAAAAAACCACAGGCAATTAAGTCGGCAACAAGCCGTGCTACCATCAACCGTATGAGTATTATGAAATAGTAGGTACGTCTTACGACGTCCAGACCTTTCCCGTTCGCCTGACAAAGCCCCCTTCGGCACGACGCGAGCAAGCTTAGCGGAGCGAACATCCGCAGCTAGGAACCAGGCGTGATACGGGGAGGAGGTCGCGGGCGCGCCACCGCCAAGGAATTTGAATCGATGTTTCGCGCAAACATGTGCCGGCGTCGGATGACTCCCCTTAGCGTGACCGGGGTGTTCAATGACTGAGTTCGCGACTCAACATTCCGACCCGTCGGACCGGGTTTCGTTTCCTCCGCTCAATTTCAGGGCTGCCCGCCGGCGGCTCGTCCTCGCGCTGACCGCCTCGGTGGTCGTGCCGCTGAGTCTGTCGGCGCTTTACGCCTACTACACCTATGAACGTGCGGTCGCGGAGCAGTCGGAGATACTCAATCGGCTGGCGTGGGTCGCGGAAGGCAAACTCACCAATCTGCTCGACTCGAACCGCGACCTCATCTCGCGCGTCCAGGACGTGGTCGGAACGGCGGACGAACGGCAGATTCTGCGCGAACAGGCAAGCCTGCACAGGAAACTCGAAGCGCTCGTCGCCAATCATCCGCAGGTCGTCGCGCTCTCCATCGTCGATAAAAACGGCCAGTTGATCGTCAGCAGCCGCTTCTCCCCGACGCCCGACGTCTCTATCGGCGACCGCGGCGACTTCATGGCGACGCGCGCGGCCTCCTCGCAGCTCTATGTCTCGCTGCCCGAGCGCGGCCGCGTTCAGGGCACCGATATCGTGAACACGCTCGCCGCCCGGACCGCTCCCGACGGGCGCTTTCTCGGCGCCATCGTCGTTTCCCTGCATCGCTCCTACTTGCTGCAGTTCTATCAGCGGCTCATCGCCGAGACGCCTGCGTTGACGGTCGGCCTCTATCGCGCCGACGGCGGCATTTTGCTTCGCCTGCCCGCGCCACGTCTGGCGAACCCGCCACCGAAGCACGAGCCTCTCGCGGCCGCGTTCGCGCGAGGGGCGGAACAGGGCATCATCAAGATCGATTCGCCGCTGGACGGCACCCGCAAGATGCTCGCGTACCGGCGCGCCGGTCAGTACCCCGTCTACGTTTCCGCCGGCTACGCAATCGACGATGTGGTCAGCAACTGGTTGCGCGACGACATGTCCCTCGTGGCCGTCGCGCTGATTCCTTGCATGTGTCTGTGCGTGCTGATCGTGTTTTCGCTGCGGCGTCTTCGCGCGGAGGAAACCTCCTGGCAGAACTGGCGGCGCGAGCTGTCGCGGCGCCGCTCGGCGGAAGCAGCCACGCGCAAGATGCAGCGCATGGGCGCGCTCGGCAATCTCGTCGCGAGCGTCGCCCATGACTTCAACAATCTGCTGATGGTCGTGACGGCCAACATGGAGATCGTCCGGCGCAAGAACTACAACGGCGTCAAGAACGAGATCGATGCAGTGGAGCGCGCCTCCACGAGCGCACGGGCGCTCGCGCGCCGTCTCATGAGCGTGGCGCGCCGACAGCCGTTGCAGATGCAGACGCTGCTACCCGGCGCGTGGCTGCTCGAAACCGAGGCGCTGATCCGCTCGGCTGTAAGCAGCAAGGTCGCCGTGCAGATCGAAGTGGCGGAGGCGTCGTGGCCGATCAAGGTCGATCCGTCGGAGATCACTTCGGCGATCATCAACATCGCGGTCAATGCAAAGGACGCGATGCCGCAAGGCGGCACGTTTATCGTTCGCTGCAGGAACGTGGCGTTATCCCAAGGGCGCTACGAGCTCGAAGCCGGCGAGTATGTCGAATTCTCCTGCCAGGACAGCGGCACCGGCATGACGCGAGAAGTCGCGCAGCACGCGTTCGAGCCGTTGTTCACGACCAAGCAGGCTGGCGCGGGAACCGGGCTCGGCCTTGCACAAGTGCTCGCCATGGCCGAACAGGCGGGCGGCAAGGCACGCGTGGAAACCGATGTCGGGCGCGGCACCACAATCTTCTTCTACCTTCCGCACTGGACGGCGGGCGTCACGGAAGCATCGCCGGCGGAGCGCGAGGGTGCCATCGAACCGGGCGGCGCGAAGTCCACCATCCTGCTCGTCGAAGACAACGAGGAAGTGGCGGCGGGGCTCGTCGCCGTTCTCGATGTGCTCGGCTGGAGCGCGCGCCACGAGCCTTCCGGCGATGCCGCGCTCAAGGTGCTGGAAGAAGGCCTCGAATTCGACCTCGTTCTGTCCGACATCCAGATGCCCGGAACTTGCGATGGCATCGGCCTCGTCGAATGGATCAAGCGGCAACGCCCCAAGCAGGCCGTGACGCTGATGACGGGTTATGCGGAGCATCTCGAACAGGCGCGACGGCTCGGTGTCGCCGTGCTGTCGAAGCCGTTCAACGCGGACGATCTGGACATGTTGCTCAAGGGCGTGGCGCTATCGTCACGCCATGCGTGAAACTTGAGCGTTGAATTTCGAACCGGCGTTCGCAAGTTTTCTCAAGTCCGCGACCTTTCGGTCGTTAATCTGGTCACGGATTGATTGTGCAAGAGACTGCCGCTGATTCAGGCGATCGTCAATCACATAAAGCGCTGCAGTCCCAGGGGGTTGTCAAAAGTCTGATTCGCTGCGTGGCGACTTGAAGGGCGTGCGAGAGCACGCCCTTTCTTTTGGACGGTCGTAACGCTCGATGACTTTCTTCAAAGGCTGCGCAACCAGTCTTGCCAATGCGGCGCCTCGATCACCGAGCGCGCGCGCATGAACTTCCACGCGCCGTATTTGGCGTAGTCGAAATCGAGCGTGGAGATTTCGTTCTGCAACATGGACCAAGTGGCCCACTTGATATCGGCGAGCGCCTTGTGCACGGTGACGCGTGCCATGACGTCGTTGCTCACGCGGCCGAAGTATGTCTCGACCAGTTCCGCTTCCACGTCGACCGTGAAGAACATCTCGCCGGAGAGCGCGCCGATGTCATAACAGCGGTCGTTATTCGATGCGTATTCGTAGTCGATAAGCAAGATTGTACCCGCGTCGTCGCGCAGAAAATTGCCCGGCATGGGATCGTTGAAGCACGGCACGATATCCAGTCCCGATGCCTCCAGCGCCGCGCGCGCCTCGCGATAGCGCGCGTGAATCAGCGCGAAGTCGGCGGGCAGCGTGCCGCCTACTTCATGCACTTGCGCGACGTGTTCATCGATCAGATCGAAAATGGTCTTCGTGAGCGGCAATGGCGGCGCGCCGTGCAGCGTGCGATACGCGTGCATGACCGAAGCGCGCACGTTGCGCTCCAGAAAGTCGCGGTTCGAGCAGGTCGCGCGGCCTTCGACGAAGTCGTTGATCTCCACGCCCTGCTCGAAAGCATAGTCGTAGAGACGCGGACCAATGCCGATCTGCTCCGCGAGCCGGCTTGCGGCAAACGCAGCCTTGCGATCGATGAACTGCTCCGTGCCCCGGCCCGGCACCTTGACGAAATAGCTTTGCGCTTCGCCGTCGACCCACACGCGCCAGTTCGTGTTGCTGATGCCGCCCAACACGGGCGCATAGCGCAACGCGCGGCCCGACCACGGTTCGATCCTTGCAAGCACCGCTTCCACCTCGCGCTCGGCGTCGCACGCGGCGGCGCCAATCGTCTTGATCTGCATGAGCATGACCTCTCAAATCGATGCCGGCGCGGCGTCGAGGTTCCAGCGCGGCAGCGCCATGGAGCAACGCAGCAACCGCCATTGCGCATACTTGAGGAATTCGACGTTGCGGCGCGGCGAGTCGCGGTCCATGCGCATGCCCCACAAGCCCCAGCGCAAGTCGTCGGCGAACGCGTAGGCGCGGCAGCGCGCGAGCATGCGTTCCGAGGCAGCGCCCATCGACATTTCGATGGCCTGCATCCAGTCGTGTCCGAAGCCAAGCACTTCATTCAACGTGACGGCCAGGTCGAACGCGGGATCGGTGTTCGCGGCTTCGTCGAAGTCCACCAGCATGAGTGCGCCATCGTCGTGCAGCATGACGTTCGATGTCACGCCGTCCGCGTGGCAAGGGCGAACGTCGGCACCGGCCGCGTCGATTGCCGCGCGCAAGTCGCCCGCGAGATCGACCCAAGACACCTGATCCGGCGTCAACGGCATGCCTTCGGCAAGATGCTCGATACGCTCGAAAACGTTCGTCGTGCGCGCAAACGCGGGCAGCGAATGGATGGCGCGCTTCGCTTGCAGGAGCACGTCGAGCGTGGCGGGTCGTGCGAGATCGTCGAGATGCGCGGTGCGCCAGCCGTCATCGAGAAAGTCGAAGACGGTCGCGCCGTGTGCTTCGCTCACGTAGTGCGCCGCCGGCGCGATGCCCAGCGATGCCGCCGCTCGCGCCGCAAGAAACGACGCGCCGGTATCGATGGATTCTGTCAGATCGCCGTGCGCCACTTTCATGAAGAACGTCGCGCTGTCGTCCACGCGCACGCGCCAGGCGCTATGCGACACGCCGCGATGCATCGGCGACATGACCGGCGCAAACGCGGGTTCGTGGCGTACGTCGACACCGCGCCATGCATCGATCGAGGCGATTGCCGCTGCGGCCGCTCTGGCCGCCACTTCGGCGGGGTTGCGCTCGCGCGCGGTCGTGTTCATCGCCGAGGCTCCCAGGCGGCCGCCGCGACCGGGTCGCCGCGCGATACACACAAGCGATACGCCGCGCCCATGAGCACGGTCATGCCCGTGTCGAGGTCCTCGCCATGCGTCTCTTCGTTCTCGTTATGCGCGATGCCGCCCACGCTCGGCACGAACATGAGCCCGGTCGGGCAGACATCGAGCAGGCTCAACGCGTCGTGGCCCGAAATGGTGTCGATGTCGCGGCTCTGCACGCCCGCCGCGCGCGCGCAAGTCCGCACGAGATTGCCCACTGCGGGCGGCAGTTCTCGGATCGGCCGGCTCGTGCGGCTCAGGATTTGCACGCCCACGTTCGCACGCTTCGCGGCTGCGTCGATGCACGCGAGAATGCGCGCTTCGGCTTCGCGAAGAATGGCGTTATCCACGGCGCGCAGTTCCACGGACAAGTCGGTTTGCGCCGGCACCACGTTCGGCGAGTTCGGCTGCACGACGAGCCTGCCGACAGAAGTATGGATGCGCTCCGGCCATTCGTCCGCGATGGCGCGCACGTCGCAGATCAGCTGTGACGCAGCGAAGAGCGCGTCGCGCCGCGCGTGCATCTTGGCGGGCCCCGTGTGCGCCTGCTCGCCCATGAAGCGCACGTCCATTTTCGCGGCGCCCCAGTTGCGCGTCACCACACCGACAGGCACCGATTCGGCTTCGAGCAAACCGCCTTGCTCCACATGCATTTCGACATAGCACGCGGGCACGGGCGGCGGCGCATCCACGCCGTCATGACCGATGGCGGCAAGCGCTACGGCGAGCGTCACGCCGTCGTCGTCGATACTGGCGAGGGCATCGGCCACGGCGATCTTGCCGGTGAACGTGCCGCTGCCAAGCAGGCTCGGACGAAAGCGCGCGCCCTCCTCGTTCGTCCAGTTCACCGCGCAGAAGTTGGCGTTGAAAGATGCGCCCGCGCGCCTCGCCAGCATCAGCCGGCGGCCCGCCTCGAACGCGGCAAGCACGCCCAGCACACCGTCGAAGCGTCCGCCGCGCGGCTGGCTGTCGAGATGCGAACCCATCATGACGAGCGGCGCATCGACCGCGTCGGTCAGGGTGAAAACGCCGAACTGGTTGCCCACCGCATCGGTGACGACATGCGCGCCGGCATCGCGAAGCAGCGTGGCGAAGGCATCGCGCGCCGCGCCGTCTGCCGCGCTCGCACAGAGGCGCGTGACGCCGCCCGTCTTCAAGCCGCCGAACGCGGCAAAGCGCGTCAGCAAGGCCGCAAGCGTACCCGGTTCACCCGCGCCGAGCGCCTCAGGCATGAATGATTGTGATGTCATGCTCGGCGAATTTATCCATGAAAGGCTTGGGCGGCGCGCGGTCGCACACCACCGTGACAGGTTGGGAAATGGGAAAGGTGTTGAGATAAGCTTCGCGCCCGAACTTGTCGATATCCGCGAGAATCACCGAATGACGTGTCTGCGACTTGAGCACGCCGCGCAAATTGGACTCGTGTTCCTCGTAGTCCATCCAGCCGTGATTCAGGTCGCACGCCGCGATGCCCATGAACGCGGCATCGTAGAAAAAGCGTCTTGCATAAGCGAGCGTCTCGTAACCCACGAGTGCGTTGTCCTTGCCGCGCAACATGCCCGGCGTGAGGTTGACGCGGCTCACGCTCGTGCCGAGCAAGAGCGCGATGTTGATGGAGTTGGTCGTCACCGTCACGTTACGGCCGATCAGCCGCCGCGCGAACGCAATGGTCGTCGTGCCCGAGTCGATGAACACCGACATGCCGTCTTCAATGAGCGGTTCCGCAAGTTCCGCCACGCGCGCCTTCCCCTTTACATTGACCTTGCCGCGTTCGGTCACGGGCCGCTCGACATCGAGCCGTGGCAACACGGCGCCGCCGTAGATGCGGCGCAGCAAGCCGCTTTGCTCCAGTTCCTTCAGATCGCGCCGGATGGTTTCCTCGGCGACGTCCAGTATCTTCGCGAGCGGCGTAACCGAAACGCGGCCCTCGTCGCGAAGGCGGGTGAGAATTTCTTGGTAGCGGTGCTCGGACATGGTCTCGTTACTGGAAACTGCCTCGTCTCTCGCGCGCTCCTCAAGCGGTCAGTTCGGGGACGCGCCGATGACGTCCGGCGACCTCGTAATCGTAAGCCATGGCGAGCAGCGCCGGCTCGCTGAAGCGCCGTCCCACGAAGATCAGGTTGAACGGCGAACCCGATTCGTAATAGCCGGCGGGAATGGTCACGCCCGGCAATCCGGCGATGTTGATTTCGCAGACCGTGGTCTCGTGCAGTGTCTCGATCCCCTCGCGCGGCGGCAAGGCGTCGCGCAATTGCGGGAATACGAGGCCGTCGAGCGCGTGCTTCGTCATCACGTCTTCGAAGATGGCGAGATAGGTTTCGCGCAACGCATAGAAGGCATCGATGACAGGCGGCGCGGCTGCATCGCGCAGATTGGCGGCCATGTCGGGCAGGCTCGACATATAGGTCAGCACGCCCGTTGCGCCGAACGGATCTTCGGCGCGCGTCGCTTCGACGAATTGCGTCCATGTCGTGATGGCGTTGCCGGGTCCCAGGCGTTCGAGGTACTTCTGCATGTCGTAGGGCAGGCTTTCCATGCCGCGCGCGTCGAAGTAATCGGAGCCCGGCGCGGGCATGCCGAGTGCCGCGAAGCCGCTGCCGGCGAAGGGATCGTCGACGAGCACCGCACCGCGCGCTTCGAGTTCCGCCTGCGCGCGCTCGTACAAGTGACGCGTCTCTTCCGACAACGCGCGATCCCGCCATCCCGGTCCGTACAAGCCTAGACGCTTGCCTTTGAGCGCATCTTCACGCAGTCCCGCGGCATAGCCGCCAGCGGGCTTCATGCCGACGCCCGCCACCGTCTTCAAATCTTCCGCCGAGAATCCGGCCAGCACATCGAGCGTGAGCGCGGCATCGCGTACGCATCGGGCGATCGGACCGACGACATCGCGCGTGCTGCCCGCAAGCGGCATCACGCCGGCATTCGGCACGAGCGCGAAGGTCGGCTTGATGCCGACGAGCGCCTGCGCCGACGCCGGATTCTGGATCGAACCGCCCGTTTCTTCCGCGAGACCGAGCACCGCCATGCTGCCCGCCACGGCGGTGGCCGTGCCGGCGCTGCTGCCGCCCGGCATGAACGCGGTATCGACGGCATTGAGCGTCGGACCCGCCCAGCTATCGTTGGCGTGCGAGCCGGTGGCACTCAGCACCGGCACGTTGGTCTTGCCGAGGATCACGCAGCCCGCCGCGCGCATGCGGGCGACGACCGGCGAATCCGTCGATGGCATCAGGTCCACGCCGCCCGTCTTGCTGTAGAGCAGCGTCCAGCCGCCGGTCGTCGGAAAGCCTGCCATGTCCATCGTGTCCTTGACCACGACCGGCACGCCAGCGAGCGGCCCGAGAGCCTCGCCAGCGGCGCGGCGGCGGTCGATCTCGCGGGCATCGTCGAGCGCGGCGGGGTTCAGGAAGTTGAGCGCCACGTAGCGCGGGTTGTAGGTCGCGATGCGATCGAGGAACGCGGCCGTCAGCGTCTCCGACGTGAACGCGCCGCTCGCAAAGCCGGCCTGGACTTGTTCGACCGTCAGCTCGGTTACATCGATAGTTTTCGTCATGATGTTTGATCGCTTGCTTATGGATTGGCGGAAGGAAGGCGCGTCAGGCAATGCCCGCGAACTCGTCGAGCATGGCGGGATCGGTGACGATCTCGGGCGGAATCTCGCGCGTGACCGTGCCTTTCTGCAGGATCAGAATGCGCTCGGACAGCGACGCGATGAAGTTGAGGTTCTGTTCGACCAGCAGCACGGTCAGGCTGCGTGCTTCGGCCACGCTCTTCAACGTGTCGATGATTTCATCGATGATCGAAGGCTGAATGCCTTCGGTCGGCTCGTCGAGCAAGATGATCTTCGGGCCGCCGCACAGGCATCGCGCGAGCGCGAGCAATTGCTGTTCGCCGCCCGACAGCGCGCCGCCCGGCCGGTCGAGATAAGCCTTGAGCCGCGGAAAGAGCCCGAGAATGTCCTCGATGGTTTCGCCTTCCGCGCGCTTCGACAACAAGCATCCGACACGCAGGTTCTCCATCACCGAAAGCTGCGGGAAGATCTCGCGCCCTTGCGGCACATAGCCGATGCCCGCTTTCGCCCGCGCCGTCGCCGACAGATGCGTGATGTCCGCGCCGTTGAAGCGCACGTGTCCCGCCGTGGTCGGCAAATGGCCGGTGAGCGTGCGCAAAAGCGTGGTCTTGCCCATGCCGTTATGCCCGAGAATGCCGACGCGCTCGCCTTCCCTCACCGTGAAATTGACCTGATTCAGAATGGGAATGCGCCCGTAGCCCGAACAGAGTTGCGAGACTTCGAAGAGAATCGTGTCGCTCATGCCGCGCGCCTCCCGAGATAAACGTCCTTGACGCGCTGATCGGCGAGCACCGTATCCACGGAACCTTCCACCAATACCGCGCCTTGCGAGAACACCGTGACCGTGCGCGCGATCATGCGGATGAACTGCATGTCGTGCTCCACCACCACGAGCGCCTGCGTGCGGTTGATTTCCTGAATCAGCTCCGCCGTGCGATGCACTTCGTCGTGGTTCATGCCGGCGGCGGGTTCATCGAGCAGGATGAGTTCGGGTTGCTGCGCGAGGACCGTTGCAATCTCCACCCACTGACGCTGACCGTGCGCGAGCTGGCCCACGATACGGTTCGCAATGCTGTCGAGCTTGAGCCGCGTGAGGGTTTCATCGACGATGCGCCGCGCCTGCGCTATCGACTTCCTGCGTCCCGCGCCGATGAACACGTTCTCGCGCACCGAAAGCCCGTTGAAGACATTAGGCACCTGCGTCTTGATGCCCACGCCCAGCCGCGCGATCTGATGCGGATTGCTGCCGGTCACGTCGTTGTTACGAAAGTGGATGCTGCCTTCGGTCGGCTTGAGCTGTCCGGTGAGCATCTTGAAGAAGGTGCTCTTGCCGGCGCCGTTCGGTCCGATCAGGCAGCGCAGTTCGACTTCGCGCAAGGAGAAGTCCACCTCGCGCACGGCGGTCACGCCGCCGAAACGCATGGTGACGCCCTTGGCCTGAAGAAGCGGAGGAAGCGCGTTCATGGGCGTGATTCCGGGTTGGCCGCCGCGTTGGGCGCCACGGCCTTGACTTCTTTCGATGAGCTGAACACGCGCAACATCGCCGAGCGCACGACCGGCACCACGCCCTGCGGCACGAGCAGCACGAAGGCCACGAGCACGATGCCAAGCCCGAGGCTCGGGTCGATTACATGCTGCGTGCCCGCCACGTTGATCAGATACTGGATCGCGACCGCGCCGAGAATCGGCCCGATGAGCGTGCCGAGCCCGCCGATCAGCACGGAGATGATGACCTGCGCGGACATCGTGAGCGCGAACACGGTCGGGCTGATGAAGCCGCCCCAGTTGGCGAAGAGACAGCCCGCAGCCCCCGCGATGCCCGCACCCGTCACGAACGCGAGCAGCTTGAAGACGCGCGGGTCGTAGCCGATCAGCATGGCGCGCGTTTCGTTTTCGCGGATCGCCACGACGACGCGGCCGAAGCGCGACGCGAGTATCCACTTGAGGAGCGCATACGCCACGATGAGCGTGCCCATTGCGACATACCACACGCCGATCTGATCGAGCGGCTCGTCGGGCGCGCCGGGCGGCGCGAGCACGGGTATGGCGGGGATGCCGTTGAAGCCGCCGAGCACCGCTTCGCCGATGTGATACTGGCTGCCCGAAGTCGAGTTCATCAACTCGAACAGGATCACGGACACGGTGAGCGTGATCACGCCGATATACGCATCGCTGATACGCCCGAAGAACATGAAGTAGCCGAGCAAGGCCGCGAACAGCATGGGCGCGACGATCGCGAGCGCGGCGGAAACGGTGGTGTCGCCGAGATTGATGGCGGCAATGGCATAGGTATAGCCGCCGATGCCGAGGAACGCCGCCTGCCCGAACGAGAGGATGCCGGCGTAGCCCCACACGAAGCCCTGGCTCAAGCCGTAGACCGCCATGGCCGCGAAGAGCGTGGCCTGCATCACGCCGAACGCACTGATGGTTTTCGGCAACGCGAACATGACGACGAGCGCGACGATGATGACGGCGCCCGCGCCGCCCAGACGAAGCGATTTCATGAACTGCGCCTCAGGAATCGACCAGTGATGCCTTGCGGCAGGATGCGGATCAGGAGCACCGCGGAAGCAAGCAGCGCGATGTCGCCGATGACCGGCGTCGACAGAAACGACACGATCTCGTTGATGAAGCCGAAGAGCCCCGCCGCGAGCCCAGTACCCGCGATGATCGCCGGACCGCCGCCCAGCACGGTGATGAACGCCTTCGCGATATACGCGGCACCCATGCCCGGCGATACACCCGAGATCGGCGAGAGCACGCCGCCCGCGAGTCCCGCGAGCGCCGCGCCCAGCGAGAACGTCGCCATGTACACCGCCGACGGCCGCACGCCGAGCGACGCGGCCATCGCCGGATTCTGCATGGTGGCGCGCAGGATCAGGCCGAAGCGCGTCTTGCGCAGGAGCAGCAGCATCGCGACCATCACGACCACGCAGACGCCTATCAGCACGAGGCTATAGGCGCTCACGTGATACTGCCCGATCGAGAAACTGCCCACGGGCATGGGCACCGACTTGATGACGTTGCCGAAGATCGACGTAATGAGCCCGATCAGCCCGAGACTGATACCCCAGGTCGCGAGCATGGTGTCCATCATCCGGCCATAGAGAAAGCGGATGATGACGCGCTCGAACAGCAGCCCGAACAGTCCGACCACGATGGGCGGCAGGATCAGCATCGAGATCCAGATGTTGATCCCGGCCGTGCTGGCCGTCACCGCCGTGTATGCGCCGAGCATCATGAACTCGCCGTGCGCGAGATTGATGATGCGCATCATGCCGTAGATGACGCCCAGCCCGATCGTGATCAACGCGAGCGTGGCGATGCCCGTCAGCACGTTGAAGGCGAGCAATCCCACGAGATCCGTTGCCATCGCTTCGACTCCGCTCAGACTTGCGGCGTGAACTGCTTGTTGGTGCGCGGCGACTTGATGAGGTCGCACGCACCGCCGGTATCGGACGGGAACTGGTCGTTGAAAGTCTGCAGGATCTCCCACTTCTGGTTCTTCGGACGCGCGAGATAAGCGTTGCGAATGGTGTGATGCGTGGCCGGGTCCATCTTGACCTTGCCCGAAGGCCCGTCGATGGTGATGCCCGTTTCGAGCGCCGCCACGACCTTCGCCTGCTCCACGGAACCGGCCTTCTTCACCGCTTCCGCCCAAAGCATGATGCCCTCGTACGTCGCGGTATCGAGTTCGCCGAGGTCGGTCAGACTCGGGCCGTATTTCGCCTGCATGCCTTTGACGAAGGCATCGGCGGCGGGCGTGCCGAGGTTGTTGTAGAACCCGAAGCAGGTGATGATGCCGTCGGTCGTCGCGGCATCCATGGTGGTGAGTTCGTCGCCGAGACCGAACACGGTCGCGCCGATCGGAATCTTCGACTTCATGCCGGCCGCCGCCCATTGCCGATAGAAGCCGACGTGATTCGCGCCGACGAGCGCCGAGAGCACCATGTCGGGCTTGGCTTCCTGAATGCGGCTGATCGTCGATGAAAAATTGGTGACATCGAGCGGAAAGAAGTCCGTAGCGACCACCGAGCCGCCCGCGGCCTTCACGAACTTGGTCATCCAGCTTGCGGTGATATGACCGTAGTTGTAGTCGGCGGCGATGATATAGACCTTCTTGCCCCAGTTCTTCATCGCGTAGTCGACGATATGATTCACCGTCTGCGCGGGCGTCGTGCCGGTACAGAACACGTTGCGGTCGCACACGCCGCCTTCGTACTGCGTGTTGTAGAAATAAAGCGTTTTGCTGCGATCGAAGATCGGCCGGATGGCTTCGCGCGACGCCGAGGTAATCCCGCCCTGAATCACGTCCACCTTGTCTTGCAAGACGAGTTGCTGCGCGTACTGCGTGTAAAGCTGGATGCTGCTCTGTGTGTCGTAGGCAATCAGCTTGATGGGACGCCCAAGCAGGCCGCCCTTGTCGTTGATCTGATTGACGGCGAATTCGGTTGCCTGAATCATGCGACGGCCTTCGAGGCCGAGCGCACCGGTTCCGTCGAGCAGGCTGCCGAGCTTGATCGGTTCGGCCGCCTGTGCGCTACGGGTCACGTAAGGCCCGACCAGCGCGCCGACGGCTGCCGCCGCACCGAACTTCAACGCTTTACGACGTGATCCGGATTCCATTGTCATCTGTCCGCTCCGCATGCGAGATGTGTTTGATCTGCCCGGTTCAAGTGTACGAAGCCAAAATAAAGCAAACTATTTGTCAATAAAAACCACAGAACGGGCAAATCGGGCATCGACTTGGTATGAGGAATCGACGTCATTCGACGCGATGGCCGCAAGTCGGCTCATCGGTTCGCAAGAGGCCGAGCGCTCTAGGCCCTGCGCGCGGTGTGTCCGCCCCTCAAGGGCGAACGCGGCTTGCGTTCGAATTCGACGATGTCGGCGTCGCGATGCGTGGTTGGAGCGAAGGCGGCTCGGAGCGACAGCGGCGTGTCGGCAATGCTGCGTTCAAGGCCAACACGACACGACATTCATCGAACATCGAGCCTCATGACGGGTATCCGCCAAGTTGAATAATCTCGTGATCCAAACTATATTCAAAGGCAACATCTGCCACGCTCGACGAACGTTCGGGCATTCCGATCAGACCAGGAATACCTAGCATTCCGATGTATTCCCGATGCCTGCTTTCGACCCACTTCCCTGGTGCAGTTAATCGTCACGGCACGGTCACGATTCATGCCGGCGACCGCCCCGCCCGCTGACGCGGCGAACGAACCGCGCCCGTCGTCTTTCACAGGGAACCGGTTGTCGAAGTAACAACGGCGAAGCGTCGTTCGTCGTGAAGATGCGCCACAAGTGGAAAGGAACGTCCATGATTACGCCTTCGCTGCAATGCCTCCGTGCTTCTTCGAGACTCGTGCCGCTTGTGCTCGGTGTATCGCTCGCTGCGACGATCGTCGGTCAAACGGCGATGGCGGCCGGTGTTCTGCCGCAGGGAGGCCACTATGCGGCGGGCGCGGGAAGCATCGCGGGGCAGAACGGTCAACTCGTCATCACGCAGCCAGGCTCGACGCGCGGCGTCATCGACTGGAAGAGCTTTTCCATCGGCACAAGCAATGCGGTCGTGTTCAACAACGGCACGGGCGCGACACTCAACCGCGTGACCGGCGGCTCGCCTTCGGAGATCCTCGGACGCCTGAGCGCCACGGGCAGCCTGTACGTGATCAATCCGCAGGGCATCGTCGTGGGGCCTTCGGGTGTCATCACTACGGGCGGGCGCTTCGTCGCCTCGACGCTGGACGTCGCCAACGACGCTTTCATGAAAAACAGCGGCGCGCTCACCCTGGCGGGCAAGTCGGATGGCTTCGTCATCAATCTCGGAAGCATTAGTTCGAGCGGCGGCGACGTGTTCCTGATCGCGCAACGCGCAGTCGTCAATGCCGGCAGCGTGAAGGCGCCCAAAGGCACGGCGGAATTGGCTGTCGGCGAAAAGGTCTTGCTGCAGGATTCGAAGAGCAGCAAGCAGGTGTTCGTGCAGACGGGCAGCGACGGCGTGATTGTGAACAAGGGGCGCATCGACGCCGCGCAGATCGACCTGCAAGCCGCCGATGGCAACGTCTACGCGCTCGCGGGCGAAGGCACGCGCGTGCGTGCGACGGGCACGGCCACGCGCGATGGCCACGTCTGGCTGGTCGCAGGCGACGGCAAGGTCACGCAACGTGGGGTCGTCACGGCGAAGAACGCGGATGGCAGCGGCGGCACGGTCGATACGCAAGCGGCGCAACTCGCGTTCGGCGACAACGCCGAAGTGCACGCCGCGCAGTGGAACATCGCGACGCCATCGATCACGGTACGGTCAGCCACGGCGCACGCGCTGCAAGATAGCCTCGGCGCGGGAACTTCGGTTGCGCTGACCACGACGGGCGGACAGGGGACGAGCGGTGACTTGGCCGTATCGGCGGATATGCGGTGGAAAGGCGCCGCCGGTCTCACGCTCGCGGGGTATCGCAACGTCTCGATTGCGCCTCATACGACACTGCGCAACGCGGGCTCGGGCAGCGTCGTGCTGCGCGCGGATGCATCGGCTATCGATAACGGCGGCAGCGTGAAGAACGGCGGCACCGTCGACTGGTCGAAAAGCACCGGGACCGTCAGCGCGTTCTACGACATGACCGGCAGCTTCACGCGAGGAACCATCCGCGCGAACGGGGCGTGGAAGGCGCCTGTCTACAGCGGGCTCGTCGGTCAGGTGACGGCATACAAGCTCGTCAATACGCCTGCCGATCTCGATAACGTCGTGCTCGATCTGGCCGGTAACTATGCGCTCGGGAAGGACATTGCGGCGAACCGTTCGGCCTTCGGCTACAGCACGCAAATCGGCAGCGTCGCCACGCCCTTCACCGGACAATTCGACGGCATGGGTCGGACCGTCACGAATCTGAACAGCAACGCGACCGATATATGCTGCGGATCGCAAGACTACGTCGCGGGCGGAATGTTCGCCGTCATCGGCACGACGGGTGTCGTGCGCAATATCAACGTGGATGGCGGCGCCTACGGCACGGGCGCTTTCTTCGGCGCTGTAGGTGTGCTCGCGGGCCTCAATCAAGGCACCATAGTCAACGCGCATTCGAGCGGCAGCGCCGGCGCATCGTTGATCAGTGTCGGCGGCCTCGTGGGGGAAAATGCCGGCCTGATCGCTCGTTCGTCGAGCAGCGCGAACGTGTCCGCGGACGCGGATGCAGGCGGCCTCGTTGCCGCCAACGACGTGACCGGTGTGATCAGCCAGTCGTACGCCACGGGTAACGCGGAGGGTTATGCCCACACAAACGGCGCGGGCGGACTCGTCGATGGCAACGCGGGCACGATCACGCAGTCGTACGCCACGGGCAGCGCCACGTTCAGCCCGAACTATTGCGGATTCGGGGCGAGCGTATGCACATCGGCGCCGGGCGCGCTCGTGCGGATCAACACGGCGACCGGCAAGATCACGCAGTCGTTCGCCACGGGCGCGGTGATCGACAATGTGCAGGCGGGCCAGGGACCGGCGCCTGCAGGAATCGCCTTCGAGAACGATGGTGTGATCGGCAAGGACGTGTACTGGAACAAGCAAACGACGGGCGCGCCGGCGGGCGTCACCGTGGGCAATACCGTTCCCGCCTCGCAAGGACGCACCACGGCCCAGATGAGCCAAACAGCGAGTTTTGGTCCGACATATCACTTCGGCACGAACGGCGTCTGGGCGATGCCCGCGGGAGCGACGCATCCTGTGTTGCGGTGGCAGACCGAGCCGTTCTGAGTGGTCAGCGACTTAACGCCGTGACGTCACGACGCAAGCTGCCCGGCAGCCCGCAACTCCCCATTTTTACCGAAGCCGCCCTCGCGCTGTAGCTTCCCGCCTCAAGCCGCCACTAAAGATTGGCGCGCCCTCTGCCGTCATTAAATTTGAGTACGACACGCGTCACTCGAGCGCTCGCACAGTGCGTAACGCGCTCCATTGCAAGCGCCTCGTCAGATCGAATCACGACAGCTACAACGGCCGCCTCGCCGCGCCCCTCAGGACATGTTTAATGGATAGGCTCAGAAAACTGCTACGGTCGCGCATCGGCCGCTTCATCGCGTGTGGCATGACCGCAGCCGTGCTCGTGGCAGCCGTGAGCGTGCTGCTTTCGCGCGATGAACCGGCCGCTACGCAGACTACGCCGACGGTGGCAGGCGTCGCGAGTCAGATGCGCCGCGATGCGTCGCCGTGGACGCATCGGGAAAAAGACGTCTCGGAGATGATGCGCGATATCCGCGAACACGACGTCGCCGCGATCGGCGTCAGCCGCGACGCCATCCTCGTCTCGACGCTTCGTGCCGACCAATACTTCGTCGCCGATCATAACGGCGCCTTCTCCAACGCCCTGCTGCTCGGCGACCTGAAATCAGGCAACGCGTCGCCCTACCAATTGGTCTGGCTTCCCGATGTCAACGTGCGCACGGGCATGGCGCGCTGGACCGACCGGTTCGACCTCGTGCGCGACGCCTTGAGCTTGCTCTTGCCGATGCTGATGATGGGCGGTCTGATCTGGTTCATGCGCCGCGAAATGCGAGGCGGCGCGCGTCTGCTCGCCAAATCGCCGACGCTGCGTTTCGCCGACGTCATCGGCGCGGGTGCAGCCAAGGCGGCGCTCGCCGATGTGCAGGCGTGGCTCACCGAACCCGCGCAATTCACCGGCATGGGCGTGCGCGCGCCGTGCGGCGTCCTCATGACGGGCGGCCCCGGCGTCGGCAAGACGCGTCTCGCGCAAGCGCTCGCGGGCGAATGCGGCGCCAACTTCATCGCGATCACGGGCAGCTACTTCAGCGCGAAGTATTACGGAGTGGGCATTCAGAAGGTCAAGCATCTGTTCGAACTGGCGCGCAAGAACGCGCCGACGGTCATCTTCATCGACGAGGCGGACGGGCTCGGCAAGCGCACGGATAGCGGCGGCGGTCCGGTGGAAGCCGAAAGCAACCGCATCATCAATCAGTTGCTCGCGGAAATGGACGGCTTCGCTTCGAACGAAGGCGTGATCGTGGTCGCGGCGACCAATCATCCGGACAGTCTCGACGAAGCGTTGCGACGCCCGGGCCGCTTCGACCGGACCATTCAGGTGCGGCTGCCCGATCTCGCGGATCGCGCCGAGATCCTGCGTTTCTATGCGGCCAAGCTGAAGACGAAGCCAGACGATATCGACTTCGATCAGCTCGCGCGTCTGACTACCGGCGTGTCGCCGGCCACGCTGTCGATGATCGTCAATCAGGCGGGTCTCGTCGCGCGCAAGGCGGGCGAGCGCGAAGTCGGTGCAAAGCATTTCGTGGAAGCGGTGAAGATTGCGCGCATCGGCGACATCAACGGTGCGGAGCGTGCGTTGTCGGAGAGCGAGCGCAAGCGTATCGCGGTTCACGAAGCCGGACACGGTCTCGTCGCCGCGCTGCTCGGCACGGGCGTGCTGGAAGAAGTCACCATCCTGCCACGCGGCGGCGCGCTGGGCGTGGCGCTGATCACGAAAATGCAGGACAAGCACCTGTACCGCGAAACCGAACTGCGCAACGAGATTCAGGTGCTGCTCGGTGGGCGCAATGCGGAACTGCTGATGTTCCGCGAAGCATCGAGCGGCGCGGCGCACGATCTTCAGGAAGCATCGCGCATCGGTCTCGACATGGTGTCGAAGCAAGGCTTCAACGCGGACGGCGATCTCTTCAGTCTTGCGTCGCTGCCGCAGCAGTATGCGGGCTTGCAGCTCAAGAACGCGATCGAACACGCGAATCGGCTCCTGCACGATCTGAACGATGCCTGCTACGCGCTGCTGCGCGCGAACGAGCCCGTGCTGCGCGCGATTGCCGCGCAGTTGCTGGAGGATGAGACGGTGCCGGGTGATACGGTTTATCGGCTGATTCGCGAGCATGCGGCTGCCTTGGCCGAAGTCGATGAGGTGGTGGAGGCATTGGCTGCGTAGTGCGGCACCTAGCTCACGCGAGAAGTCATCCGCAAAGCAGGCTCTTGTCAAGCGATAACTTGCCCGGCGCGCTATCGTGCGTTACCTTGCGAAGCGCCGGGATACGCTCGTGTCCCCGCATATGGCGAAACGCTATCGGGAGACACCGGCATGACCCACATCGACAATGCCTTGAGCGTAACCCTCGAAGCCTTGCTGCGCGAATGGGCGCAAACCGCCGCCGCACGCGACAAGGCCGGCGGCACCGCTTTGCACGAGCGCCGTCTCCTGCGTGAAAGCGGCCTGCTGCGCTTGAGCGTGCCCGAACAATACGGCGGCGATGGCGCGAACTGGTCCACGACGCTCGATGTCGTCCGACGCATGGCGCGAGTCGATAGCTCGCTCGCGCATCTCTTCGCGTTTCATCATCTACAACTCGCGACTATCCGCCTCTTCGGCCGCGACGCGCAGATTCGCCAGTGGCTCGGCCAAACCATCGAGGAAGGATGGTTCTGGGGCAACGCGCTCAACCCGCTGGATCAGGGCACACGCGCTGAAGCGGACGGCGCGAACGGCTATATCTTCGACGGCCGCAAGAGCTTTTGCTCCGGCGCCACCGACTCCGACCGGCTTCTCGCTTCCGCATTCAAGTCCGATGGACGTCTTCTGATCGGCGTGGTGCCTACTGAGCGCGCAGGCATCACCATCTTCGACGACTGGGACAACATGGGACAGCGCCAGACCGATAGCGGCACGGTGCGCTTCGATCAGGTGAAAGTCGCAGCCGACGAACTGCTCGACGATCCCGGCCCGCTCTCCAGCCCGTTCGCGTGCTTAAGGCCGCTGCTCGCGCAATCGATCCTGAGCCACATTTATCTCGGCATCGGCGAAGGCGCGCTGCAGGCGGCGCGCGAGTCGACGCTTGCGCAGACGCGTCCGTGGATCGCATCGCCGGCGGCGCGCCCGAGCGAAGACTCATACGTGCTCGCGCATTACGGCGACTTCTGGCTCGCGCTCGAAAGCGCGCGGCTCCTTGCCGAACGCGCCATGCATGAATTCGATACCGCATGGCAACGCGGCCTCGCGCTCACCGAAGACGAACGCGGCGACGTGGCCGTCGCGGTGGCGGCATCGCGTGTGGCGGCGGCGCGTGCGGGTCTCGATGTAGCGCATCGCATGTTCGACGTGACCGGCGCGCGATCGACCGCCGCCGCGTTACGACTCGACCGCTTCTGGCGCAACGTGCGCGTGCATACGCTGCACGATCCGATCGACTACAAGGTGCGCGAGCTTGGCGAGTGGGCGCTCAACGGACGCATGCCGACGCCATCGTTCTACTCATAGTCCGGCTTCCATCGATACAAACCAGCATATGGACGGCGAAGATGAGCCACGGCCCATACGCCGGTTCGCGCATCATCAACGGCTCGCCGATTCCAGCTCGTGCAGCAACGGCGTCGCGAAATGCAGCACTTCGTAGGCGATCGCCTTGCCCGTTGCAACGGGCTCGCGTTCGCTCACCACTACGCGCGTCAACTTCCACTGCTGTGCGTCCACACCGACCGCCGCGCTGACCACATGCGACTCGGCGGCCGTCTGCCGGTTGCGCTCGATCTCCGCCTTGAACACCGTTTGCAAATCCATGTCCGGTGAGACAGCCAGTTCTTCCTTGTACACGAAGCGTGCGATGCGTGCCGGGCCTCTCGCGGCATCGAGCGCGAAGCGCGTTTCGATTCGCGGCCGTCCGAAACTGTCCGTCACCGTCTTAAAGCGGCCATCGACGAGAAAGGACCCGAAGGCCTCGTCACGACGCCACAGATAAAGCGACGAATAAGTGTTTTCGAGCGCGCCATGACGGCCGCTCTCGCGCAGCAGGAACGCCTTGAAGTGCAGATCGGGCAAGTCGTCCCACAAGGGTCCGCGTTCTTTAGCGCGCGCGCGAATGATGCCGGTGTCGTAATCGGCCGGGAGACGATGAGCATATTGAGCGAGCAGCATAATCGATCCTTTCGAGAGTGAACGAGCGTGGAAGAAGCTTGCATTCAGAATACCCATCGCCCTATCATTTGAAAACGATATGAATCGATATTTCAATGATTCGAAAATAGAATGACCATGAAGACTCTCGATATCGAGGCCGTGCAGGCATTCGTGCTCACCGCGGACCTCAAAAGCTTCACCCGCGCGGCCGAGGCGATGGATTCCACGCAATCCGCCATCAGCCTGAAGATCAAGCGTCTGGAAGATAGCCTCGCGCGCCGGCTGCTGGAACGCACGCCACGGCTCGTGCGTCTTTCGGCGGAAGGCAGCGCGTTTCTCGAACCGGCGCGTGCGCTGCTTGCCGCGCATCAGGGCGCGCTCGGTTCATTCGGCGCTGGAACTCGCCGCATGGCGATCGGTATCGGCCACCATATCGTCGGTACGGAACTGCCGCTTTTGCTGCGGCGCGTGAGCGAGGCGGAACCGGGCGTCGTGCTGCAGATGCGAATCGCGTCATCGCGCGACTTGCTCGAGGATTTCGACGCAGGCCTGCTTGATGCCGCCGTCGTTCTGCGCCACGACAGCCGGCGTCTGGACGGCGAGACCATTCATGAGGAAGCGTTCGGCTGGATGGCCGCGCCCGACTTTCAGCATTGCGATGGCGAGCCGCTGCGGCTTGCGACTCAGCCTCCGCCGTGCAGCGTGCGCAGCATGGCAATCGATGCACTCGATACAGCCGGCATCGCGTGGACGGAAGTGTTCGTGGGCGGCGGATTGGGCACGATAGGCGCGGCGGTATCGGCGGGACTGGCAGCTGCCGCGCTCGGACGACGCGTCACGCCGAAGGGAACGATCGATGTCGGATCGCGCTTCGAGTTGCCGCCGCTGCCCGCACGCGATGTCGTCATGTACTCCAGTCTCACCGACCGGCAAGCGCGCGAAACGCTGCGCACGCTTGGCGCAGCAATTCGTTCGACGGCATATGGCAACCCTGCGTCATGAATTCGCGCCCGGCAGCGTTCCTGGCCTGATGTACGCGTGCATGTGCGCCACGTAATCGGGTTTGCCAAGCGGCACGCCATGATGACGAAGGATCGCGTAGGCCGTCATGATATGGAAATAGAACTGCGGCAGCGCCCAGTCGCGCGCGTATTGCTCGCCAGTCATATCGAAGACGACGCCGTTGGGAAGATCGAGCGCGACGGGCCGGCTGCCTACTTCATCGAATGCGTTCGGGGCGACGTTCGACAGAAAGCCGATGGCATCCGCTATGCAGGCTTTTGCATCTGTGAAAGTGCCGGGTTGCTCGTTCGAATGAGCGCCTTCCGCGCGCAGCGCTATCAGCGCATCGGGCAGCGCCGCGCCAAGCAGACGATGCACCGGCTCCTGCGCCTGAAAGCAGGCAAAGCGCACCTGTGCCGCGAGCGGAAACATGTCGGGCGCGAGACGCAACGGCAGCAATGCATCGGCGGTCATGCCACGCGCTTTCTCATGCGCGTCGGCCTTGTCGAGCCAGGCGGCAAGTCCTTTCAGCATTTGCGTGAAAGTGGGGACAAGCAAGGTAGTCGGCTGCATGGTCGCTCCCGGAAGTAAGACCCTGCCATCATATACGCCTCGCGCGTCGGGCTTCCCCCTCGCACATGCACGTTGCGGTGCGCAAACGCTTACATGCGATTCATCGTCGAGCGCTTGCATGTCGTGCGATACATGCGCCATCGCTTCGGCAAAGCATCGACAATCTGACGCCTAAATTACTCTAACCTTACGGTCTGCGCGACGGCGCGCAAATCATGAAAACCTATGAGCGATCCCGAACCTAAGTCGCTCTGAAGTCGTGGGATATTCAAGGATGGACAGTCAGTCAAGAGCGACCCGATGCGCGACTCCGAGATACGAATCGAACTCGTCTGCGACGAGCCTGGCTTGCGTGCGCTCAAGGACGAATGGGAGACGCTTTGGCTGAAAGCACAGGGCCGCTACTTCCAGCGTTTCGATGTGTGTCTGCTTGCGTGGCTCCACGTTGCCAAACCGCGACGCCGCAAGTTGCGCTGCATCGTCTTGCGCGAGAACGGCGAGCTTCGGCTGGTGTGGCCGCTCGTTGCTTATCGACGCGCACTGTGGACGTATCTGCTGCCCCTTAGCCCCGATGCCGGCGATTACACCAGCGTGCTCGTCGAGGACGGTCAGGACGCACGGGCGCTGATCGAGCGCGCATGGCGTATTGCGTGTGAACGCTTCAAGACGGATTTCATCCACCTGCCTTATATGAACGAAGGGTCGGAGTTGCATCGCATTGCGTCGGCGGAGCGGCATATTCTCGGCCGGTCGCGACATGAATCGTGGATAGCGAAATTGCGCGACGAAAGCGACTGGAAGACGTTCTCCGGTTCGCTCGGCACGATGTTCGGCAAGAAGCCCGGTCAGCTCGAACGTCGCTTGGCCAAGGAAGGCGCACTGAGTATTCGTATGGTCAATACATCGGATACCGAAGCAATCGCGCGCTACGTGCGCTGGATGCTCGAATCCAAGCGTGGCTGGAGCGACCGTGTCGGCAAGCGCGGAAAATGGCTGTTTTCGCCGTACTATGAACGCTTTCTCATCTCCACGCTCACCTACCGCGGCGAGACGTCCGACAAGGAACCGCCCGCGCGACTCATGATGGTGACACTCGACGACCAGCCAATGGCCGCGGTCATCATGAGTCACGGCAATCCGATGGCGAACGCCGTTATCGCGGGATTCAATGCGGAATACGGCCGGTTCGGACCGGGCTCCATTGCATGGGAACACAGCGTGAAGTGGGCCTTCGAGCAGCGCTATGACATCGACTTCGGCGTGGGTTCCGAGCGCTTCAAGACCTACTGGAGCCGCAACAACGGCAGCCATGCATGGACGATGCAGATTGCCAATACGACATGGGGATTGATCGGCTACCGTGTCGTGCGGACGTTGCGCGATCTCGTCAGCGCGGCGCGAGGGACATCGAAGGGAACGCCTGCGCCCGAGGGGGAAAGCGCTTCCGCGCGCGGCAAGGGATGAGTCGCACCGCGCGCTTTATTCAAGCGCGGCGTCTTCCACGAGACGCGCCTTGAGCGCGCGAATGCGACGATCGACAAAATAACCGCCGCCTTCCGTATAACGCAAATAAAGCCTGCCGCACTTCGAGCATTCCCACACGTCGCAGCGGTTATACGGAAAGTAGCGCGGCGCGATAGGTGCCTCCGCCGACCAGTATTGCGAATTCCCCGGCGGATACTCCGCGTAAGTCGGCTCGGGATCATCCGGCGGCATGAGCGTGCCGACCTGAACGAGCGCCGCTTCGTCTAGCGATAAAGGCTGCGATTGCCAGCCATCGAGGGCCGTCTTCGTGCAGTCGCATACGACACCCCGCGCGCGATCTTCGGCGGCTTGCGCGAGTTCTGCGAGTGCTGCGGCGTTGAGCAATGGATGCATGGCGGTGAGGTCTCGATGCAATGCGCCGATTATCGCAGATACCTTCCACCGCGACAGACCACGGACAAGCGCCGATGCAAGGTCGCCCCCGACTCGGCAACTCGGCAACTCGGTAACTCGGCAACTCGGCAACTCGGTAACTCGATGAAACGAACGAAGGTCTTTCAGAACTCGACCAGCGCGAAGTCTTCCTTGCCGACATCGCACAGCGGGCAGCGCCAGTCGTCCGGAATGTCGCTCCAGCGCGTGCCGGCTGCAACGCCGTGTTCAGGATCACCCGTGGCTTCGTCGTAGATCCATCCGCAGATCACGCAGACCCATTGCTTGAATTCGGATTCGACGTGGGAGCGTGCCGCTGGCGGCTGCTCGTCCTTGAGCGTCTCGTCCTCTGCGCCACGGTCGAGCGTGACCACCAGCGGGTCTGCGCCCCGCTCGCGATCGGCGGCGAGGTACGCGTCGAGTTCGGCATGAAGACGTCGCGCTTCTTCCACGGTCAGATCGATCCAGTAGGGATCGCCAGCGCCGCTATTCAAACGAGCCGGAGCAAACTGCAATTCGAGTGCCGCGCCTTTTTTGTACATGGATTCTGTTCGACTTCTTATTTCGGATAGGCCAAATGCTGCTGAATTTCGATGCCTGACTTGACATGCGCGCCCGCGATGAGGTTCGTCGGCAAGCCGACATCGGACGATCCGTTGCGCGTCGCGTTGCGCGGTTTGATCGACGCACTTCGATAAAGCCGCTTAGCGTCGCTTAAAGCCGCCTGGAGCCGCTCAAAATCGCTCGATTGCGCCGATCTGCACGCCGCGAATCGGCGCACCCGGATACGCGGCCGGAAGCCCCGTCACATTCACACCGCGCAAGGTGAAGGTGGCATCGCCGCGATTACGCAGCATCGCGCCTGTCGCGTAGAACATCAATGTCTTCGAAAGATCGTATTCGCACGCAATGCTGAACTGGTCCGCGTTATTGTCGCCGCCCGATCGATCGCGCGCATAAGCATAACCAAGCGATGCGCGCAGAGCCGGCGAGAACGCGTAGCGCATCGAGACGGACATGCCGTCGTCGTGATAACGCGGCGATCCGCCATCGCCATTGAAGAAGTTGAGAAACGCCGTCGTCTTGCCGAAGCGATACGACACGCCACCCAGATTCGAACGTAGCCCTGTGCTGCCCTGCGTGTCCTGATGCGCGTAAGCAATACGGAACGGCCCGTTGCGATACGCGAAGGTTTCGTAATTGCCCGACAAGCCATTGCCCGCGCCGGCATCGCGCAAGGCGAACATGATGGTCGTCGTGAAGCCGTGAATGTCCGGCGACAGATACGTGATGCCGTTATCCGTATAAGGCGTGATCTTCGACAGGTTGTTGAGACCCGATGCGATCGTCCCGGCACCGAAGGCGTCGAGTTGTCCCTTGAACGGAATGTAGATTGGCGAATACTGACGCCCCATGCGCACTTCGCCCCACGGCGCGCCGAAGCCGATCCATGCCTGACGATTGAACAAGGTGCCTGCGGTCGCAAGCGTCCCGTCAGCGGAACTGAAGCCGCTTTCGAGATCGAACAGGAGACGCGTGTCGCCAGTCAGTGGTTCGGCGCCCCGCATGCCGAAGCGCGAACCGCGATACGCGCCCGAATCCATGCGCGGCGTCCACCCTGAACCGGGATTCGTCACCTCGATGCTCGTGTCGATCGTTCCATACAAGGTCACGGCGCTCTGCGCATGAACCGCCGTAGCGCCCATGCCAAACGTGCTTAGCAGGGTCAGGGCCAGACAGCGGCCCGAAAGAGATGTAAGACGCATATTGTTGTTGTGCTGACGCGCCAGGCCGACAGGCTCGAAGAGAAGCCGTCACTTTAACCAAGCAACGGCGCGTACTCAATGATCCAGTGCATAGGCGATGACATAATCGCCCCGATCCGGCGACTGTCGCGCGCCGCCCGCCGAGATGAGCACGTACTGCTTGCCCGTTTTCGGCGATACATAGCTCATCGGTCCACCCTGACTTCCCACCGGCAGACGCGCCTTCCATACCTCCTTGCCGGTCGCGCTATCGAAGGCACGCAGGTAGTAGTCTTGCGTCCCCGCGATGAACACGAGGCCGCCCTGCGTCGCCAGCGTGCCGCCGAGCGTCGGCATGCCAATGGGCATCTTCATCCCCATCTTGATACCGAAGGGACCCGTGTCCTGCACCGTGCCCACAGGCACTTGCCATACGATCTTCTGCGTCTTCAGATCGACCGCGGAAAGCGTGCCGAAAGGCGGCTTCTGACAAGGGATACCGAGCGGCGACATGAAGCGGTTTTTGTTGACGGCGTAAGGCGTGCCCTTCAGCGGCACCGCGCCCATGCCGGTGTTCACGGACTCGCCGCCGTTGCTGGCCTGCACGTTGTCGGTCTTCTGCGGAATCATCTGCACCCAGAGGCCGAGGCGCATGTCGTTCACGAAGATGTAATGACTATTCGGATCGGTCGAAAGGCTGCCCCAGTTCATGCCGCCGAGCGAGCCTGGAAAGCTCAGCGAGATGTCCGTGTCGGGCGGCGTGAAGAGACCGTCATAACGCATCGACTTGAAGCTGATTCGGCAGATGAGTTGATCGAAAGGCGTGGCGCCCCACATGTCCGATTCCTTCAGCGTATCGGCGCCGATGCGCGGCATGCCGACCGAGTACGGCTGTGTATCGGGATACTGCTCGCCGGGAATGCTGCCCTTCTTGACGGGCTTTTCCTCGACCCGCGTGAGCGGCTGACCCGTAAGCCGATCGAGCACGAAGATCTGCCCGGACTTCGTGCCGAAGACCACGGCGGGTTTGGTCGAACCATCCTTCTCGGGGAAGTCGATCAGGCTCGGCTGCATGGGAACGTCGAAGTCCCACAAATCGTTGTGCACCGTCTGGTAGACCCACTTCTCCTTGCCCGTCGTGGCATCGAGCGCGAGGATGGACGTGGCATAACGATGATCCAGAGCCGTGCGGTTCGCGCCCCAGAGATCCACCGAGGAGCTGCCCATCGGGATGAACACCGTGTTCATCGCGGGATCGTACGACATGGGCGCCCACGAGTTCGGCGTGCTCCGAGCAAAGGTCTGACCCGGCTCGAGTTGCGCGTTGGGATCGTCATGACCCGGATCGAAGGCCCAGCGCATTTGCCCCGTGATGACATCGAAACCGCGCAGCACGCCACCGGGCATGTCGGTCTGCACGTTATCCGCTACTCGCCCGCCTACGACCACGGTCGTGCCTGCAAGCGTCGGCGCGGAAGTAAGCTGATACTTGGGGTCATCCGCTGCGCCAAGGCCTGCTTTAAGATTCACGAAACCATGGTCGCCGAAGCTTTCGCAGAGCGCGCCGTTATCGGCATCGATGGCAACGAGGCGCGCATCGATCGTGTTCATCAGGATGCGGCGCTGACACGCTTCGCCCGATGCAAGCGTCGGCGCGATCACGGGCGTCGAACCCGCGACCGAAGGCTGCGTAAGCGCTTGCGTGGCATCGAAGTATGCGAGGCCGCGACAACGGTTCCACACCTGCGCCTGCGCATTGATTTCGCGCTTCCAGATTTGCTTGCCGCTGTCGACATCGACAGCGATCACGTTGTTATGCGGCGTGCACATGAAGATGCGATCGCCCACTTGCAACGGCGTTTGCTGATCTTCCGCGCCGTTGCCACCGGGGCTCACCGGCACGTCGCCCGTATGAAAAGTCCATGCAACATGCAGGTCCTTGATGTTGTCGCGCGTGATCTGGTTCAGCGCCACGAAACGGCTGCCGCCCGGCGTATTGCCATAGTTGCTCCAATTCTTCTGCGCGTCGTTCTGTGCAAGCGGTGCGAGCGGCGCAGCCGTGCCTTCGAAGGCGACCGGGTCGTGCGGTTCGAACATCTGCACGAACGTGACGACCATGCCCAACGCAAACAGCGCGCTCAAACCGTATGCCCATTTCGACGCGGGCGTCACCCTCTCATGCTTGCGCAACGACGGCCATAGCAGCAACGCGAGCACCATGAAGCCCGTCGGCAACATGAGACGCGACACCAGCGGCCAGAAATCGAAGCCTGCGTCGATCAAGGCCCAGATCAGCGTGCCGACGAACGCCACGCCATACACGATGACCGCCGAAGACCGCGCGCGCATCAACTGCACCGCGGCCACGGCGATCACGATCCCAGCGATCACGAAGTACGAGCTGCCGTGCAGCAAGACGAGCTTCGCGCCGCCTGCAACGAAGACCAGACCCGTGGCCAGCATTGCGAGCCCCAACAACACACAACCGGTTCTCAGCGCGGCTGAAACACGGGTATTACTCGTAGACATCTATTTTCTCCAAGAAGCTCGGGCGCGGTCGGTCGCGAAGGATAGAGCCTTCGGTACGCTGGATGGGAACGCATCGGCGAAACAGGCTTGCAGACGAAGCGTTGCTGCACGGCGCAGGGTTGCGCGCGGCATGGCCCTTCTCAACGCCATGCGGGGAGCATGGCGATTAACGGTGCCGACGACGGCACCTGTTCGATCTCGATATTCTAACCGGATAGTTAAAAATGTGCTTAGTTACTCTCAGTATCTGTCCCTTTTCGACGGGACGTTTGCGCGCTTGAGCTAGCTCTCAAACGACAACTGCCGAAGCTGGCTCACGCTCAGCTTCGGCAGTCGTCAATGCTTGTTACGCCATCGCGCTACACCGCGCGGCGCACCATCAATTCCTTGATCTTGCCGATCGCCTTGGTCGGGTTGAGCCCCTTCGGGCACACGTCGACGCA
>NZ_JALQDD010000036.1:0-15547 GCF_023631405.1 Caballeronia sp. GAWG2-1 | reverse complement strand
TGCGCTGGCGCGGCTCGGAGGACACGAGCAACTTCGGGGCGTGGTGGAGGTCGCTGCCCAAGTGCATCGGCAACGTACTGAGGGAATTGGACTCGACGAGCTACGACTACGACGAGCGCGGCAATCTGATCACAAAATCGGGCGGCGCTCACGCGCCGTGGCGATACCGATATGACGAACAGAACCGGCTAATAGAGGCCAGCCGCTATGCGCGACCGCCCGCGCCGTGGGAACGCAGCCACCATGCGCCACGGGACGACAGCCCGCCCAAGCCCGAACTCGTGGTTCGGTTCTCTTACGACGCGTTTGGCCGGCGCATTGCCAAGGAAGTCCAGCGCGCAAGCGGCCCCGCCGAACTGACGGTCTTCACGTGGGATGGCGACGTGCTCCTGATGGAAGAGCGCTTCGAGGCGTTGCCGCGTGAACGCGGCTTCGAGCGCAGATCGGAGAATGCGCGGTACGCGATGGTGCGGGAGGATGCGCAGGACGCGTACTCGCTACCGGTCGCGCAGCGCATGCACACGCTCGACGCGGAGTACCAGTGGACGCGCGCCTCGCTCTATCTGCATGAGCCGGCGACGTTCGTGCCGCTGGCGCGGCTCGATGAGAAGCTGGTCGAACCGGCGTTCCTCGCCACCGGCACGGACGGGCGTTTTGTGCAGATGCCCGCGAAGTCGAAGCATGCGACGGTGTTCTATCAAAACGATCATCTGGGCACGCCGCAGGAGTTGCTCGATGAGTCTGGCAAGGTGGTTTGGCTTGCGCGCTATAAGGCGTGGGGCGGGCGAAAGGATGCGCCCTATGGTAAGGAAGACCCGGCTGAGACGGATAACGCGATCCGGTTTCCGGGGCAGTATGTCGATGAAGAGACGGGGCTGCACTACAATCGGCATCGGTATTATGATCCGCAGAGCGGGCGGTTCACGAGCAAAGATCCGATTGGGTTGGCGGGTGGGATCAACGCGTATCTATACGCGCCCAATCCGGTGCAGTGGATCGATCCGCTTGGATTGACCAACACGTTCCCATCAAATCCTGATGACATGACAAAAGTTTTGGGTGTTGATCCCAAGATTGGAACGACCCCAGACGGCACGCCTCGTTACACATGGTTTCCGAATGGCAGTACGCGCATTCGTTACGAAAGCCATCCCGAGGGCTTGTGTCCTTGCGACAAAGGATTCAATCCACGACATCATGGGCCGCATTATCATGTTGAAACAAAACCCGATGATGTGAGCTGGGGCCAGGCAGCCCGTCGCGGTGTGATAACCAAATCAAAGCCGGATGGTTATACACCTGGCAGTGGCACCGGCTTTAATCCGGGCGAAAATTTTCCGGGAAGCTAGGAAATGAAAAGTAGTGAAATTCTTGTTGCAGATGCCCAGATTGAATCGTTCGCCTATGAAGACGGACGTCTGATGGTGCTTATCCGAACTGATGGCGGTGCCTTTGAAGTTGTCTTCCATACGGTTCTCGGCATGAAAACCGTTTCCCCGGAAAGACAGGATCTGTCGCATTTGGCCGAAAGTACCGAGAGTATGTATCTCTCTGAGACATGTGAGGCGGCAGAGGAGCCAGCAACTGGCTTCAAGGAATTCAGTTTTATCTCAGCTTGGACCGACGAGCCAATATTAACGGTCGTCGCTATTGATGTTCAGGTTTCGAGAATTTCTCGTTAGAACGGCGGGCCGCAATATGCGGCCCTCCGTTCGTTTATTCGGCGGTGATGGTGAGGCGACCGTGTTCGACAGTGATTCTCACGCGCTGCCCTGCTTCAAAGCCTGCCTGCTCGATCCATCGCCCGGCGAGCTTGAGCTACGGATAAAAGCGGCGGCTCGGGACGTTGCCAGACCAAGTGAACGACCGCAGCCTCGCCTTTCTTTACCCTGGCGAGAACTTTCAGGCGGTTGTTGATTTAGCCCATAAGCAAAAGCCAAAGGCGACCACGGAGGAAGTGATTCAATGCCTCAATCACTATGCCGACCATGACGATTTTCTTGATCTAAGTTAGAGACAAAATGACATCAATTGCTTGCATAGGCGACAGCACCACCCACGGCGGCCGCATCATCACCGGATCAGACACGATGGACATCGACGGACGCAAAGGCGCACGAGTGGGCGATCTCGTGTCATGTCCCGAACACGGCGTCAATCCCATCATTCAAGGCTCGGACTTGCTAACCGACACCAACGGCGAACACGTTGCGCTGAATGGCCATCTCACAGCGTGCGGCAGTCGAATAATTGCCTTAGGCGATCATGGCTCGATTGATTGACTAGCTCTGAGCGTGAGATCACGCGCTCGGGCAGGTACGAGCAGACCGGGTTCGACGTGCGCAACATCACTATTTCCGTGGGACGATGTCGGCTGGCGGCATCAACGGAAGCTGGTGTCGAGACACGCTACGAGCGCGACCCAAAGGAACGCTCAGTGCTCGCAAGGTCGGCAAGCGGGCCCCAGAAGATTGCCACTACGACGCGCGGCCGCCAAAACTTATGGAAGCCGATAAGTCTGCATCCACGACCGAGAGACCCAAGCGACTTCATGGCACCAAGTAGCCGTTGTTACGTTCATGCTAAACGGCGGAATCACGTCGAACGTATTAATTGCGATCGGGCAAGATAACCGATTCCCCGGATCTGCCCAAACCACCGTCTGAACTGCCAAACAAAGCCCTAAATCACCTTCCCCGGATTGAGAATCCCATCCGGATCGAGCGCCGCCTTGATCGCGCGCATGGCTTCGAGATCGGTCTCGCGACGGCTCTGCGGCAAGAAGTGCCGCTTCTTCACGCCGATTCCATGCTCGGCCGAAATCGATCCCGCGAACTCGCGCGTCACGTCGTAGATCACACTGTCGATATCGTCGTGATCGTGCTTGCCCATGCCCGGCACGTCCACGACGATATGAATGTTGCCATCGCCAAGATGCCCATACGTCAGGACGAGCGCTTGCGGCCAGCGTTCGCGAAGACGCGCCTCGCACTTTTGCGCGGCATCGCCCACCTGCGCGATCGAAAAGCTCACGTCGTACGCCGCGTGATTCGGAATGAAGCGCTGATACTCGCCGGGCGCATCGCGAATCGACCAGAAGTCGCGCGCGTGCGCTTCCGACGACGCAATCGCGGCGTCCGTCACCACGCCGTCTTCCAGCATCGCGCCGAGAAACTCTTCGAAGGCATCGCCGTGACGGACCGGATCGGTGCCGACGCTCTCCAGCAGCACGTAGAACGGATGCGCATCCGCGAGCGGCGCGCGCAGGTTCCTGAGGTTGCCGATAACGGCATCGTGATAACCCGCCCACATCACTTCGAACGCGGATACCCCTGCGGCCAGCCCCGCCTGCGCACGCGTCAGCAGCGTGGTTACCGCGCGAAAGTCCGGCAAGCCGCACCACGCGGTGGCGGTCGCCGTTGGCTTCGGCCGCAATCGCAGCACGACACGTGTGATGATCGCGAGCGTGCCTTCGCTGCCGATCAACAAATGCCGCAAGTCATAGCCGCTGTTGTTCTTGATCATCTTGTTCAAGTCGCCGATGACCTTCCCGCTCGCCAGCACCGCTTCGACGCCGAGTACCTGATCTCGCATCATCCCGTACTTGATGACGCGGTTGCCGCCCGCGTTGGTGGCAAGATTGCCGCCAATGGAACAACTGCCGCGCGCGCCGAGATCCAGCGGAAAGTAAAAGCCCGCCGCGCTCGCCGCTTCCTGCACCACTTGCAACGGCGTGCCCGCTTCCACCGTCATGGTCGCGGAGACTTCATCGATCTCGAGGATGCGGTTCATGCGGTCGAGACTGAGCACGACTTCGTCCGTCAGCACGTTCGCGCCGCCCACGAGCCCGGTGAGCCCGCCTTGCGTAACGACCGCCTGCTTGTATTTCGTGCAGAGAGCGAGCGCCTTGGCGGCTTCCTCCGTGTTGCGCGGCCGGACGATGGCCGAAGGCGTCGCGCCCGGCAACCCGCTCCAGTCCACGACGCGCCGGTCGCCGAACTCTTCGGGCAACGCGACGACTTCCGCGCCAAGGGTTTCGCGCAAGGCGCTCACTGCTTCGCGTGCGGTCATTTGATGCTCGTCTCCATGCTGTATTTGCGGATCACCAGACAGTGTAGCCACCGTCCATGACGAGGTCCGAACCGGTCACGAAGGCGCTCGCGCGCGAAGCGAGGAACACCACCCCGGGCGCGATTTCATCGGGCGTCGCCATGCGGGCGAGCGGCGTGCCGGCGATCCACACCTTGCGCCACGTTTCGTTTTCGAAGCCGCGTTTGGTGAGTTCGGTGCCGACATATCCCGGCGATATCGAATTGACGCGCACGCCATCCGCGGCCCATTCCGCCGCGAGCGAGCGCGTCAAATGAATCACGCCCGCCTTCGATGCGTTGTACGACGCCTGCGGCTGCGGCTTGTTGGCGATCGACCCGCTCATGCTCGCGATGTTCACAATGCGCCCGGACTTCTGCCGCGTCATGTGCCGCGCGGCGCTTCGGCAGCAATAGAACACGCCGTCGAGGTTGACCGCGAGCACCGCGCGCCAGGCGGCATCGTCGGTTTCGAGCGCGGAGGCATTCTTTACGATGCCAGCGTTGTTCACGAGCACGTCGAGCTTGCCGTGACGCGCGACGACGGTATCGAAGGCTTGATCGACAGACGATGAATCCGTCACGTCCAGTGCGACGAACGTGCCGCCGATTTTCTGCGCGGCCTTTTGTCCGAGCGCTTCATCGCGATCCGCGACGACGACAGTTGCGCCCGCGCTCTTCAAGCCTGTCGCAATCGCAAAGCCGATGCCTTGCGCCCCGCCCGTCACCACGCAGACATCGCCATCCAGACGGAAGGCATCCAGTGTCGAACTCATGTGCGCGCTCCTTCGAAGACGACGATATCCGCCGTGCCATCCGCGTGACCGACGATCATCTCGCTTGCAATGCCGGTGAAGAGGCCGTGTTCGACCACGCCCGGAATGGCGTTGAAGCGCGGCGACAGCGCGAGCGGCTCGGGAATGGCTTGGAGATGACAGTCGAGGATCCAGTTGCCGCTGTCGGTGACGACGAGTTCGCCGTTCTTCACACGCCGCTCGATACGCACGCTTTCGTCGAAGCCCGCCGAGACGAACAGATCGCGCAGCAAACGCTCCGTGCTCTGCCAGCCGAACTGGATGATCTCGATAGGCAAGGGAAAGCGTCCCAGCGTATCGAAGACTTTCTTATCGTCGACGACAGCGACCATCTTGCGCGATGCCGCCGCCACGATCTTTTCCCATAGAAGACACGCGCCGCCGCCCTTGATCATGCTGCCCTGATGATCGATCTCGTCCGCGCCGTCGATAGTTACGTCGAGCCGGTCGATCTGCCCTAGATCGGTCAACGGCACACCGAGTTCGAGCGCAAGCTCACGCGTGGCGTTCGAAGTCGGCACGCCGACGACATCCAGCCCGTCCTTCACGCGCGGCGCGAGCGCACGCACGAACCAGTGCGAGGTCGTGCCCGAACCGAGACCCACCTTCATGCCCGGCTTCAGATAGTGATCGACCGCCTTGTTGCCAGACACGAGTTTCGCTTCGTCCTGTTTCGATGCGGGTTTGAGCTGGGCATAGCCCGGTTCGATATACGTAGCCAATTGCGTCTCCGTTGACTTGCTTAGTCCATGAATTTGTCGGTGAACCACGGGTCGAGCGCGGCGAGATTGTCGGGCAACTCGCGGCCTTGAGCGAGGCCGAGCATCGCCACGAGCATGTTCACCACGAGCAGATGGTTGATCCGCGCCGTGAGCGGCGTGTACAGCTCGGTGTTCTCATAGGCGGGCACGGCAATGGTCAGATCGCACGTCTGCGCGAGCCGCGAGCCGGGCGCGCAAATGGCGATGGTGATTGCACCCTTGCCCTTGGCCATGGCAGCGGCCATCACGAGCGACTTGGTCGAGCCGGAATGCGAGAAGAACACGGCCACTTCGTCGTTGCGCAAGGTTGGCGCGAGCAGCAACTGACGCTGGCTTTCGAGCACTACGCGGCAATGCAGCCCCAAGCGAAAGAACTTGTGCTCGGCATCGAAGGCAATGGTTTCGGAGATGCCGAGGCCGAACAGAAAGATGCCCTTCGCCTCGATCAGATACTTGGCCGCGCGCTCGATGGCGCTCGCATCGACATCCTTGGCGAAGCGCTGAATGGCGTGCAACGAGTTGTTGATGATCTTGTTGCAGACGTTCTCGGGCGCGTCGGCGTTGGTGATCGCTTCGTAATCGAAGGGCGCTTGCGGAATCAGACCCTGGCCCAGACGCACCTTGAAGTCCTGATAGTCCGCGCACTCGAAGCGCCGGAAAAAACGCACCACGGTCGGGTCGCTCGTCTGCGCCGCTTCGGACAACTCGGCCATGCTCATCTTGAGCGCGGCTTCGGGCGCGCCCAGCAAGACATCGGCGATACGCAAGGTCGCGCCCGTCAGCGCAGGGTGTTCGAGCGCAATGCGCCGCAACAGGTCGTTTCTCATCAGGCTCCCGGCAGGCGCGACGCATTGAGCGCGGCGCACCTTGTTACTAGATCGGCGAACGAGTCGAGCCGGGCATCCTCGGCAACGGGAACGTCGGGTCCCGTGCCCCAGTTGACGATCAGGCAACGCACCTGCGCACGTTCGGCGCATTCGGCGTCGATGCGCGTATCGCCGATATAGAGCGCATGCTCGGGCGCGACGTCGAGCGCTTCGAGCGTCGCGAGCAGATGCCGGGGATGCGGCTTTCTCTGTGCAAGCATATCGCCTCCGATCACCGAGCTGAAGTACTGCTCGATGCCGAAATGCGCGAGCACTGCCTGCGCCAGATGCTGTGCCTTGTTCGTGCATACGCCGAGCTTGATGCCCGCCGCATGCAGCGCGGGAACTGCGGTGAGCGCGTCGGCGTACACGGTCGCTTCGCCAACCGGGTGCTGCTTGTAAATGGACAAATACGCTTCGACGTCGGCGCTCACGCGATCATGATCGAGCGTGAGACCCAAGCCCTTATACAACTTGTCGATCAGCCCGAACGACCCTTCGCCGATGTACTGCGCCACGAAGCTCACCGTCTGCAGCGGCAGGCCATGCGTCGCGAGCAGACGATTCACCGCGTTGGCGATATCGGGCGCCGTGTCGACGAGCGTGCCATCGAGGTCGAACACGATGGCATCGACAGGAACTTCCGCGAGATTGACGGTCATCGGTTGGTGCTCTCCGGGTAGGCGGGTTCGGCTGCGATACGCTCATAGACCGGGCGCAACGTGTCGTACAGCGTGCGGAAGGTTTCGAAACGTGCGTCGTAGAGCGGCCCGAGTCGCGCGTCGGGACTGATGCGCTCCGTCACGCGCAAGGTGCTGACGGCTTCGTCGAGCGTGGTCCACCAGCCCGCGCCCACGCCAGCCGCGAGCACCGCGCCGTATGCGCCGCCCTCCGACGCGCCCGTGACAGTGGTGACTTCGCGTTGCAGCACGTCGGCAAGCAGGCGCAGCCAGAAGGGCTCGGCGGTCGCGCCACCGGACACCCGCACTTCGTCGCAGGCGAGGCCTGCGCTTGACCCCAGCGCCGCGATGGCGCGAATGTTCAACAACACACCTTCCATGACGCTGCGCACGAGGTGCGAGGCGTCGTGCATCGAGGTGAGGCCGATCCACGCGGCACGGCCGTCGGCGGCAACGTGCGGACAGCGTTCGCCGAGCAGATAAGGCAAAAACAGCAAGCCGTCCGATCCGGGCGCGGCGGCTTTGGCGAGATCGGTCATCTCCGAGAACGACAGCGCGGGCGTCATGCGTCTTAGCGCACCGCGCAGCCATTCGAACGCGCCGCCCGCCGACAGCGTCACGCCCATCACATGCCAGCGGCCCGGCGCGTTGCCGCACGAAATCTGCAACTGTCCTGTCGCCACCGGACACTCCCGCATGCCGCCCGCGACGATACCCGCCGTGCCGATGGTCACGCCGAGCGGTCCGGTATCGATCGCGCCCATCGACGTGGTCTGGATTACCGAATCGCCGCCGCCGCCGAAGACGGGTGTATCGGCGGACAGGCCCCACGCTTGCGCAAGCTCAAGCCGCAAGACGCCCGCGCGTTCGGTCGATTCCACGACCTCCGGCACGAGGCTCGCGGGCAGGTCGAGCAGCGAGAGCAGCGCTTGCGACCAGGCGCGGCGCTTTACATCGAAGAGGCCGGTACCGGATGCATCGGATACATCGGTGATATGTTCGCCCGTCAGACGCAGGCGCAGATAATCCTTCGGGTTCAGCATGCGCCTCATGCGCGCGAAGAGTTCGGGCTCGTGCTCGCGCATCCACAAGAGCTTGCCCGCAGTGAAACCCGGCAGCATGCGGTTCTGAACCATCGCAAGCAAGCCGTCGAGACCGCCCGCGCGCGCGGTGATCTCATCGCAATGGGGCGCCGCGCGTTGGTCGCACCAGAGAATCGCGGGGCGCAGGACGTTGTCGGCTTCGTCGAGCGCGGCGAGACCATGCATCTGACCCGACAGGCCGATACCCGCCACCGCACGGCGATCCGGCAGCGCGGCGAGCACTTCGGCCAGCGCGCTTTGCGTGGCCTGCCACCAGTGCTCCGGGTCCTGTTCCGCCCAGCCCGGACGCGGCGAGACGAGCGGATAAGACGCGAGCGCCTTCGCCGCCACGCGCCCGTTGCCATCCACCGCGATGACCTTGCACGCGGACGTCCCCACGTCGATGCCGAGAAGATAGCGTTCCATCGTCGCTCTCCGCTCAGGCGCCGTGTCGCAAACGCACGTGCTTCAGATGCAGATACCCTTCCATGCCTTCGCGGCCGTGCTCGTAGCCCGTGCCGCTCTGTTTGCGGCCGCCGTAGGGCGCGTTCATGATGCCCGCATCGACGTGATTGATGGCGACGTTGCCGAAGTCGAGTTCGCGCGAAAGCGTGAAGCTCTCCTTCACGTGCTCCGTGTACGCATAGGCCGCGAGTCCGGCGGGCGTGCCGTTGGCTGCATCGATGGCTTCGTCGAGCGTCTTGTAAGGCGCAACGCCGATCACCGGGCCGAAGGTTTCCTCGTGCATGACGAGCATCTCGGGCGTGCCATCGGCGATGACGGTCGGCGCGAGAAACAGGCCCGCGCCGGAACCGAGCGCGGAAGGACGCCCGCCGCCGCAGAGAATGCGCGCTCCGCGCTCGCGTGCATCGTCCAGATGCCGCTCTACCTTGACGACGCCCGCGCGCGTGGCCATTGGTCCGATATCCGCGCGTTCGTTGGCCACGCCATCGGCGACGACGAGTTTGTTCGCGCCTTCGGTTAGCCGCGCGAGAAACGCGTCGTAGACCGACTCTTGCACATACGCGCGATTGATCGAGATGCAGATTTGCCCGGCATTGCGAAACGCGCGCCGCAACGTGCCCGCGACGGCGAGATCGATATCGGCATGCGCGGTCACGATGAGCGGACAACTGCCGCCGAGTTCCAGCGACAGACCTGTGATGCCGCGCACCGTGCGATAGATGTCCTCGCCCGCCGTGCCCGAACCCGTGAACGCCACCTTATCGATACGCGGATGCCCGACGAGCCGCTTGCCCGCCTCGCGCGCGCCCATTACCAGATTGGCGACGCCCGCTGGCAAGCCCGCGCGATCCACGCAGCGAAACACGGCTTCCGCGCTCGAAGGCGTGTACTCGGAAGGCTTCACGACGATCGTGCAACCCGCCGCCAGCGAAGCCGCGAGCTTCCAGCCGATCAGTTCGACCGGATAATTCCACGGCGCGATAGCCGCGACCACGCCGACCGGTTCCTTCTCCACGAAACTGACGAAGCCATCCTCTTCGTTCGGAATGGTTTCGCCATAGATACGCACCGCCTCTTCCGCGTAATAGTGAAACGCCTTCGCGAGTTTGCGCGCTTCGCCTTGTGCTTCGGCCAATGGCTTGCCCATTTCCACCGTGATCGACATAGCGATCGCGCGTTCGTCCTTCGCGATTTCATCGGCGATAGCGTGCAGCAGGCGCGAGCGTTCGAACGGATTCACGCGCCGCCATGTTTTGAACGCGCGCGAGGCGGCTTCGATTGCGGAATCGATCACGTCCTGGCTCGCATCCGGCGCGCGGGAAACGACTTGCTCCGTGCTCGGATTCGTTACGTCGATCCATTCGCTCACGCCTTCTTTCGTGAAGCGTCCATCGATATACATCTCGCAGTGTCGTGGTTCTGTCATGGCGAAAAAGTGGTGAATGCGTTTATTGCGAGACGAAGTTGACGCGGATCGCGTCGACGGCCACCGCGACGAAAATCAAAATGCCGCCGATCATCTGCACGTAGAACGACGGCACTTCGGTGATCGCGAGACCAACGTGGATCACCGTGAGCAGCAGCACGCCGCCGAGAATGCCGAGCGCGCCGCCGCGTCCGCCGAACACGCTCACGCCACCAATGATCGGCGCGGCAATCGCATACAGCAGGAAGCCTTCGCCCTGATCCGAGGTAATGGCCATTTGCCACGCGGCAAGCAGATAACCCGCGACGCCCGAAAGAAAGCCCGACAACGTAAAGGCGATCACCTTCACGCGATTCACGCGAATGCCCGCCGAGTTGGCCGCGAGCGCGTTGCCGCCGGTCGCATACAGATAACGTCCGAGCACGGTCTTGCGCAGCAAAAAGCCCATGCCCAGCAGCACGACGAGAAACACGATAGGCATGACCGGCCAGTTGTTGATGGTGTACTGCCCGATCCAAATATAGCCGGCGGACATATCGGAGATGGTGTTGCCCTGCGTGACCGCAAGCAGCGAGCCTTGCAGCACGATCATCACGGCGAGCGTCTGGATCAGCGAGACCATCTTGAGGCGCGTCACGCACATGCCGTTGAAAAAACCGATAGCCGTCGCCGCCGCGATGCCCACCGGCACGCCGACAGCGGGCGACAAGCCGAGCCGCGTCGAAACGATCGCGCCGATGGCCGCCGAAAAGCCCATGTTGCTGGCGATCGAGAGGTCGATCTCCGCGACCATCAGCGGCAACGAAACCGCGAGCGCGAGCAAGCCGAGCACGGTTGCCTGCACGAGCACGTTCTGCAGATTCGAGAGCGTGAAGAAGAACGGATTGAGTACGCCGAACACGATCACGAGCGCCGCGAGCCAGAGCCACACGACGTTCTGAAAGACCCACTGCACGCCCGCTCTGCTGCGCTTCGTGCCCGGCGCCGCGCCCGCCTTCGACAACGTGGCCGGCGCCGGCGTGATATCGCTACCTGATTGCATGGACTCTCTCCTCATGTTTGGCTCGCGAGCGGTTCCGGCTCGGTTTGTACCGACGCGGTTTCGACGTTGAACGCCGATTGCAGGATCGCGTCCTTCTCGATCTGCGCGCCCGTGTATTCACGCTCGATGCGCCCGCCCACGAACACGCAGACGCGGTCCACCATGCGCACCATCTCGTCGAGATCGCTCGTGATGACGATCACCGAGAGGCCTTCGCGCGTCAGCGTATCGATGATTCGGTGGACTTCTTCCTTCACGCCGACGTCGATGCCGCGCGTGGGTTCATCGAGAATCAGAAGGCGCGGCGACGTGGCGAGCACGCGGCCGAGACACACCTTTTGCTGATTGCCGCCCGAGAGCGTGCCGAGCAGCACTTCGGGCGTGGCCGCCTTCACGCGAAAGTGTTCGAAATAGCGTTTGACGACGTGACGTTCCGCGCCCGCGTCGATCACGCCGCCGTGCGAGACATCCGCGAGACTCGACAGCGTGATGTTGTGCGCGATGCTCTGCAGACCGACGAGGCCATCGCGATGCCGGTCGTCCGACAAATACGCGATGCCGCGCTCGAACGCCGGACCCGGATGATTCGGCATGACGCTTGTGCGGCCGTCGTGCGAGACGCGACCGCTTTTTGCGCGATTCAAGCCGAAGAGCGCCAGCGCGAACTCCTTCGCACCCGATCCCGGCAAGCCTGCGAAGCCGACGATCTCCCCCGGCGCAATCGAGAAACGCTCCACGTCCACGCCCGGCGCGACCAGGTCTTCGACGAGCCACGCGGCGCCCGCCGCGGCGCCTGCGCCGCGTGCACGGGTGGCTTCGCGGTCGCGATAGAAAAGCGGCACGTCGCGGCCGATCACGAGTTCGGACAGGCCGTCGGAGTCGATCTGCGAGAGGTCGTCGTGCTCGCCCGCGAGTTTGCCGTTGCGCAGCACGGAGACGCCGTCGCAGATATCGAGAATCTCTTCGTTGTAGTGCGAGATGAAGACGAAGGTCACGCCGCGCGCCTTCAGGCTGCGCATGAAGTCGAACAGATGTTCGCGGTCGGCGAGCGTCAGCGCGGTCGTGGGTTCGTCGAGAATCAGCAGCTTGCCGCCGCTATGCAGCGCACGCAGGATGTTGAGCTTGCGCTTGGCGACCGCCGACAGCAAACGCGCGGGCATGCGTGGATCGAAACCCGTTCCTTCGAGCGCGATCTCGACGCTTTGCATCTGCGCGCGCTGGTCCACCTGTTTCAAGAGGCCGCGCTTGACCGGCCAGCGGCCCAGCATGAGATTGTCGGCGACCGACATGGAGTCGACGATCATCGGTTCCTGCGTCACGAGGAACACGCCGCGCGCTTCCATCTGCTTGACGTCCGAGCCTTGCATGTCCTCGCCGTCGAAGGTGATGCTGCCTTCGGTCGGCGCCGTCTGGCCGGAAATGAGCCGCACGAGCGTCGATTTGCCCGCGCCGTTTTCGCCGAGCAGACCGTGAATGGTGCCGCGCCGGATGTTGACCGACACGCGATCCAGCGCGACTACCGCCTTGTAGCGCTTGACGACATCGTGCGTTCTCAGGATGTACTCGTTGCTGCTCATATCCGCCATGAAGCGAACCTCCGTTTGGCGATGGCGCGCGAAGCTCGCGCGCCGCCCTGCTCAACGTGAATCACCGGTGCATCAGGAGTAACGCAGTCCCCATTCGTTATAGGCGATGTTGCCCCACTGGCGTTTGTCCTTCACCGAGGAGGCATCGACGATAAACGGCTGGATCACGAGACTCGGGCCGGTCTCCGATTTGGTGATCTGCGCTTTCTCCCAAAAGTACTGGCTGTTCTGATACGGCCCGAGCGGCACCGGCTGGCCCTTCAGCGAATACTTGTCGAGCATGTCGACGGTGATCTGCGCGTAGGCGATCGGGTCTTGCGAAACCACCGCATCCATGTAGCCGTCCGCGATCCATTGCAGCGCGGCCGGCTCGCCGTCGATATTCACGAAGATCACGTGTCCCTGCTCGCCGACCTTCTTCCACTTGCCCTTTTGCTGCAAGGCCGTGACGATGCCGCGCGCGGGCGAATCGCTCGGCGCGTGGACGGCGTCGAGATCGGGATACTCGGAGAGTGTCGAGAGCGTGACGGACAACATGTTTTTCAGAAGCCCTTCGGTCGGACGGCTGATGAGCTTGACGTCCGGATACTTCTTCATCGTCTCCTCGAAGCCTTCCTTGCGCAGCCGCCACGCCACCGATTGCAGCGCGCCGTAGCAGTTGAGCACCGAGCCTTTCGCCGACCCGTGCTTCTTCTTGAGCAGACTGACAATGGCTTCCGCCGCCATGATGCCGCCCTGATGATTGTCGAAGTCCACCGTCACCGCGACATCGCCGCCGAGCGCGGGGGTATCGATAATGCCGACGGGGATCTTTTTCATGTTGTACTTCTTGATGACGCTGACGATAGCCTGGCTGTCGATCGGGTCCGCGATGATCGCCGACGGGTTCTTCAACATCAGGCTGTTCCACTGTTCGAGCTGCGTCGTGTTGCTGAAGTTGGCGTTGACGGCCTGAAACGTCCAGCCCTTCGCTTCGACGGCGCGCTTCACCGCTTCCTGCTGCGTGGCGAAGAAGTAGTAATCCAGACTCTTGTTGCTATAAGGAACGAACACTTTCTGCTGGGCGAAAGCCTTGCCCGAGACCGACGAAAGCGCGACCGAACCGGCCGTGGCGGCAAGTCCCGCCAGGAACTTTCTACGCGATGCGACTTCCAGTGCTTCTTCCATAGTTGTTGTCTCCTCAACACCGATATGGCAGCGACATTCGCCACGGGACTTGCGCCTTGGGTCAGGTAGTAAATTTCTTTTTGACCGTAGTAATACGAACAAAATATACAAAACGCTGTGGGCGGGCGACAAGATAGGGTTTACTAGCTGACGCGCTGCAATACTATATGCAGCAAGCCTTTCGGCGAATTTTCAGCGCAAATAAAGTGTCCGTTGCAAACGTAGCGTTACTATTTTTTGACATGATGTCGAGCGAACGGACTACGGCAACCCTTCATTTCGCCGACGAAGGCATCAGGGCGCGCGAAAGCTGAAGCTGGTAGAGATAAGACCAGCACGCTTGCTCACTCAAGGAGACACCACATGAACGACGCCACGCGTTATCGCGTGAATCCGGACGCCTTGCGCGCGTTCGTCGCCGAGGTTTATAGAAGCGTGGGCGCGAACGCCGAGGACGCGCACATCGCCGCCGATGCAATGGTGCAGGCCGACCTCTGGGGTCATCAGTCGCATGGGGTGTTGCGGTTCGGCTGGTACTACGCGCGGTTGCGTTCGGGCGCCATGAAGGCGTCGACCAGCCTGAGTTTTCCCGTCGATGCAGGCGCCGTCGCGGTCATGGACGGCGGCGACAGCATAGGTCCGGTGGTGGGACGCGCGGCGACGCTCGACGCAATCCGCCGCGCGAAGGCGCATGGCATCGGCGCGGTATCGGTGCGCAACTCGAATCATTTCGGCACGTGCATGTATTTCACGCGGATGGCGGCGAACGACGGCTGCATCATGCTGTGCATGACCAACGGCGGCCCGAACATGGCGCCGTGGGGCGGGCTCAAGAAGATGATCGGTACCAATCCGTGGTCCGTGGCCGCGCCCGCCGGACGTTATGAACCGATGGTGATGGACGTGGCGAACTCGGGCGTCGCGCGCGGCAAAATCTTTCTCGCGCAGATGCGTCACGAACCGATTCCGCTCGGCTGGGCCGTGGATTCACGCGGCCGCCCGACGACCGACCCTGTGGAAGGCCTCAAGGGTTTCATCCTGCCGATGGCAGAGCACAAAGGGTATGCCATCGGTACGATGGTCGACGTGCTTTCCGGCGTCCTCTCGGGCAGCGGGTGTCTGACGGACGTGCACGGTCCGTACGATCCGGTGAATCGCAGCCGCGCGGGGCATCTGATGATCGCGCTGAATGTCGCCGCATTTCAGCCGCTCGACGAGTTCAACGCGCGCATGGAGCGCTATGTGGAAGCGCTCAAGGCCGCGCCGCCCGCCGAGGGTGTCGACGAAGTGTTCTATCCGGGCGAGAAAGAAACGCGCGCCCAGCAGACTCAACTCGAAGAAGGATTGTGGCTGCCCGCCGATACCATCGCCGGGCTGGATGCGGTCGCCGCCGAAGCCAACGTGAAGATCGTGGCGCGCGACTGACCGCGTGAGACGCGTCGTTCAGGCAAACGTCGCTTCGTTCTGGCGAGCGGCGCGCGGCAGCATCCGGTCGAACTCACGCTTGACGATGCCGTAGCATTCGCACGCACGCTCTTCCAGACCGGCGCGGTCGAGCACCTTGATACA
>NZ_JALQDD010000035.1:0-5038 GCF_023631405.1 Caballeronia sp. GAWG2-1 | reverse complement strand
TCGCCGTCGAATTAGACGAACTCGCCACCTCCTTACCGCTCACCACATTGCTGTGGCTATGCGTTTCCTGCGAGTTGTCGACATGCGTTTCGGTGGCCGCGCCGACATTGACATTGCCCGCCGCGGCAAGCGTCGCCGTCCCTTTGTCGAGGCTGATTGCGCTGCCGGTGAGGTTGATGTCCTTGCCCGCCACCACGCTCAGCGAATTGCCCGCGTTGAGTGTGGTGGCCGTGAGCGTATCGTCGGCGGTGTGCATCGACTCCGCGTAGCTGCCGTGGCTGTCGCTGCCCGCGCTGTTGCTGTCGACGGTCGAGGTCGCCTTCGCCGCCTGCAACGTGATGTTGCCCTGAGCCGCAACGACACCGCCGCCACCCAGGTTGATGCTCGCGCCGGTCGCCGTCAGATCACCGCCCACGCCGATGAGCGATAGTCCACCGACCGTCACCGAACTGCCCGTCGTCTGGTTGATGTCGGTATTCGACACCCCATTGGCGCGCTCGACGACCTTGTGTTCGCCGGTCTGCACCGAACCGATGTCGTAGTTACCGCCCACGGACAGGCCGAGATTGCCGCCCACGTTCAGATTGCCCGCGTGCTGCTCGACGTTGCCGCCTGTCGTGATGAGCGCGTTGCCCGCCACGTTGAGGTTGGCAATGGGCCCAAGCGTGGTCGTGGTACGCGTCGCGCCCGTGGCGCTGATCTGATCGACGCTCTTGACCGCCGTGTCGAGGATCAGATTGCCGCCCGCATTCAACGCAAGACTGCCAGCATTCACCGTCGCCGACGTGAAATCGACATTGCCTGATGTCGTCAGCGACATCAGCCCGCCGCTTTGCAGCGTGCCGAACGCATTGTCGATGGCCTTGCCATCGATCGACAGCGTATTAGCCGCCTGCACCGTGCCGCTGTTGTTGAACGTCTGTGCGTCTTTGAGATCGATGTCGGTCGCCGCGATCAGCGGTCCGTTCATGTTCTGCTGGCTCGCCTTGGCCAGATACACGACCGGCACCAGCACCGACTGTCCGTCGACCACCTCGGTCTGCATGATGATGACGTTCGATGTAAGCGAAGCCACCTGCTCGGGCGACAAGCTCATGCCCAGCGGCAGATTCAACGACTGTGCGAGCGTTGCGCCCGCGCCCAGCATCGCCTGGTACATCGATTGAAGATCGGTGTACGGACCGAGCACGGCCTTACCGGTGAGCGATGTGATCTGATTCTTCTGGCCAATATGCCTCGAAGGCAACAGAACTACCGGCATCAACGCTCTTAAGAACTGCTTTCATCATTTTTTTCTACTTCGGCCTCGGCTCGAAACAGAACTGCGCCACAAACAACAAACCCAGCGCAATGGCTGGGTTTGTCGTTTTAATTTAAGCGACTTGAATTCATGGCTCACTTGTTTGAGCCATTGCAAGCATGTAAGTCCTTTTGCCCTTGGGTCAAAGTAGCACCCCAACTGGTTAACGAGCACCAAACTCAGTTCGGCCTCAGAAAGTCCCAAACCTAAAAGAATGTTGAGTTCTGATGCAGCTGCCGCAAGCCGGTCCTTCGATTCCGATTTGATAATCGCTTGAAGGACCAACGTGTCTTCATCGAATTCCTCTGTCCAGTCTTGATGGAAATAGCAACCTAGCAGTTGCTCAAGCTCCGGAAACTTTTGGCGAATCATGGTTTTGTCGGATATCCGGTAAGAATTTTATATCCCGTTGGCATCGACGGGTCACGAACTAGAATAACAGCTAATTATTACGCCACTGCCTGCTATGCCTTAAAACAACAAACCCGGCCATGCCGGGTTTGTTTTTGCATTAGCAAGAGTGGATCAGCGCCTTCTGTCGAATCTACTGTCCTTATCATTTTCAGACTTAAAACCCATTAACAGCCCCACCTCTAGTAGCTTAACGGCCGCCTTACCCGACACCTTATACGGGTACTGCTCCAGCGCACTATTTATATATTCAAACGCAAGTCCATATTCTCCCGCCAGATCGATAAATTCCCTGATCTGTGCCATTTCATCTTCATATGTCATCGCATCCGGCGGATAGGCCCGCGCAACTTCCGGCTGCTCCTCCATTTCCTGCAGAACAATCAAAAGGTTCTCTTCAATTAATTCGTAATCTGATTTATTCGTCATTTCGGATTCTTTGGTAAGTTTGTCGGATACCCGGTTACGATACGCCCCCTGCTCGGATCGACGACCACCTTAATATCCACTCCATCGACTGTGCCCGTTCCCGTCACGTAGCCGTTACTTGATGGTTTTGACCATTGTGTTTTCGGATCGGTAGCTATGTCAGAGATAGCATTAGTAACGTCTTGCGGGCTCCATGAAGGCGGAAACTCCGATTTTCCCGGCTTTCCAACGCCCGACAAATGCCCTCCGGATGTGGGCCCATCACCATAGAGAACGTGCGTTTCTGCTTTCGGATCGAGCAGCGAGTTATTGCCACTCTCGCCATTGTTACTACCATTAAAGATAGCATTCCCCGGCACATACCCCGGTGTCCCAGGAACAGCGTTTGCCGCCGTGGAATCCGCGAGCACCACTCCTGGACTGGCAGCAGGCGGCTTGCCACCGCCCGTACCTACTATCGCATTGAGCCCGTTCGCCGCGCCTTGCGCCATTAGGTCCGCCGGCGATTCGGACATCTTAGCCTGCGCGCCGGACTTCATCAGCCCAACAAACTGGTCAATCAGCGTACCAAGCGAAATCGCGTTGAAATCAGGCGGGTTGCCGAGCGCTTGCGCAATTACGGCTTTCACACGGGAGTCTTTCGCTGCTGCGTCCTTGTCATTTCCCTGGTTGTACAGGTTCACATTCGATCCCATCGCCGCGCCCGCTGTGCCACCCACGGCCGCACCGGCCAGACCTGACAGGATATTCCCAGCGAGGTTACCCATCAACGACGAACCCGTCGCACCCGTCACTGCGTCGGCCGCCGCTTTCGTCTGGTCTGCGAGCTTCGAGGAAATAGCCGCGCCCGCTGCGCCACCGAATGCACTGAACGCACCGCCGCCCAGCCCGCCGATCAAGGCGCCACCGCCCGCTTGGAGAATCGCACGCGAGTCACCGCCTTCACGCCAATCGGCGTAGTCGGCCAGCGCTGCGGCCAGCGCCTGCGGATCATCGCTCTTGGCTGCCGCGTCGACCGCATCGACCGCCTCGTCTCGCTTCATATCCGCATACGCCCCGATCCCCTGCGCCACCACTTGCCCCGCTGCCTGCGCCGCCTGCATCGTGTCGGCCTGCTGATTGAGGATCGCGCTCACGTCCGGCGTCTTCGCAACGGTGCCGTTCGTGTTCGTCGTGTCGCGCGAGAGACCCGCCACATCCTGCGTCTGCCCGCTCGCGTTCGTGATGTCGATCGTGCCCGCGCTCACGGCGCTGCGCGTCGTCGCGCTCGAATCGCCGCTCTCGTTTTGCGAGATCATCGGTGTTGCACCGCCCGAGCCACTCACCGAACCGGGGCCCGTCGCTTTGCCCGTTACCCCAACACCTACACCCGCGCTGATACCGTTGCTGTTGGCGTCGTAGTGCGACTGGTTCTGAATGTCGCTATACGTGAGCGTGCCAGTCGTGAGGCTATTCTTCGAGGCGTCCGCCGTGCTCGATATCACCGCGCCAGTGAGACCGGTGCTGCCCTTGACGTTGACGTTGAAACCGCCATCGCCCGCATTGATCCCGGCCTGCTCATTGACGCCTTGGTAGTTCGAATCGGCATGACCGTTTTGTGCGCTGAAGCTCGCGCTACCGCCACCCTGACTGATCGTAACCCCGCCGCCCGCGCTGCTCTGGTGCGCGGCGCTGTTCGTCACGTCCTGCACGCTCGTGATGTTGAGGTTCCCGCCTACATCGGCCGCAATCTGCTTGCCGTTCAGCTGCGAGCCGATGATGTTGGTGTCGCCGCCCGAAATAACCGTGACGCTGTTCGCCCCCGTGACATGCGAGGCGTTCTGGATCGATGCGTCGCTGTTCGCATCGCCATGCGCGTTTGCCATCGCCGCCGAGACGCCATAGCCGCTGCCCAACGTGTACTGGACGCCGATGCTGGCGCTGCTCGAACTATTCGAGCTACGCGTCGAGTCGGTGTCGGTCGTGTTGACGATATTCACTTGGTTCTTGGCCGCGAGCGATACGTCGTTCGCGCCCACATTCGAACCGGCGATGGTCACGTTACCGCTGCCCGGCGTGCCATCCCCGGTCGCGACGAATGCCACGGTGCCGCCTGCCTGCACACTGGAGCCGCGCTGCGTGGCCTGATCTTCCGACGACTGGCTCTGGCTCTTGCTCGAACCGATACTCACCTTGACACCGATGTCGGGCTTGCCGCCACCGGCGAGGGCTTTTGCACCGTTCGCGACCATCGCGGCGTCGCCCACCGCCGCGATGCTGTGGAGCGCTGCCGCCCGGTCATTGCCACTGCTGGCCGAATGGCCGATCGCCTGAGATTCCGAATACGCGTTGTTGATCGCGTCGCCCACCGAACCCGCGAGTCCGAGCGTGACGCCGCTGCTGCTGGTCTTCTGCGTCTGCGCCTGATGCGAGGTATCGGTTGCAGCGTCGATGATGACGTTCGCCGCCGTGCCCGCGAGGTTTCCGCCCGCAACAAGATCGCTACCCGTCACGTGTAACGTGTTGCCGGCCTGAATCGACAGGTCGCCGTTGATCGAGCCGACCGTACTCGCGTTGTTCGTCACGCTCGATGCCTGATCGGTCGTGGCGAGCTTGTTGGTGCCGACCGTGACAGTCAGCCCGCTCGTGCCCAATCCCGTGCGTGTCTCCTGATGGCTGCCCGACGACTGCATGGTGTCTTGCGTCGTGGTGATATTCACGTCGTGCGTGGCATTGAGCGACACATCGTTCGTGCCGACAATCGTGCTGCCTTGCACGTTGATATCCTTGCCGCTGGTGATCGTCACCGCATCGGCGGAAATCATGCTGCCTTGCGAAAGGGTCGCCGTCGAATTAGACGAACTCGCCACCTCCTTACCGCTCACCACATTGCTGTGGCTATGCGTTTCCTGCGAGTTG
>NZ_JALQDD010000034.1:0-57911 GCF_023631405.1 Caballeronia sp. GAWG2-1 | reverse complement strand
CCTTCCTTGGCCGAACGTGTTTCGAGGCCCAAAACTCGTGCCATACTTGGCCTCATGCGGTTGAATTTCCTATCCGTCGTGGACAATGCAGCCGAGCAGACCATGCCCGCAATACAACACCGCCTGCTTCCGTTGCCCTGCGAACCAGTGCATGCGCCGCCGGACATTCGGCCCTGGATGGCGCCCTGCTTGGTCCGCACCCCGTCCGCCTCCATCCCAGGGGCCGTGCCATGACGGTGCTGAGCCTGTCGATGGTGGTGCTGGCGGCACTGATCCACGCCACCTGGAACCTGCTGGCCAAGCGTGCCGCCCATGCGGGCACGGCCTTCGTCGGCGCCAGCACCGTGGTGGCCTGCGTCGCCTACCTGCCCTGGGTGGTGTGGCAGCTCATGCATGGCGGCATGCCCATCAACGCGCCGGTCGTGGCCTGCATCGTGGCCAGCGGCCTGCTGCACCTGGTCTACAGCATGTGCCTGCAGAAGGGCTACCGCGTGGCCGATCTGTCGGTCGTGTATCCGGTGGCCCGCGGAACCGGACCGCTGCTGTCCTCGGTCGGCGCCTTCGTGCTGCTGGGCGAGGTGCCCTCGCTGCACGGCCTGCTGGGCCTGGCCGCCATCGTGCTGGGCATCGGGCTGATCTGCACCGACGGCCACCTGGCCATGTTCCGCAAGCCCGGCGCCCTGGCCGGCGTGCGCTGGGGCGGCGCCACGGGGGCCCTCATCGCCGGCTACACCGTGGTCGACGCCTGGGGCGTGAAGGTGCTGGGCGTCGGACCGGTGGTGCTGGACTGGTTCTCCAACCTGGTGCGGCTGTGCGTGCTCGCGCCCTGGATGCTGCGCAACCGCGCAGCCACGGTGGCGGCCATGCGCGGGCACTGGTGGCTGGCCGTGGCCGTGGGCCTGCTCTCGCCGCTGTCCTACATCCTGGTGCTGGCTGCGCTGGAGATGGGCGCGCCGGTCAGCGTGGTCGCGCCCACGCGCGAGATGTCGATGATGGTCGGCGCGCTGTTCGGCATGCTGGTGCTGCGCGAGCGGGTGGGCCCGGGCCGCGCCGCGGGCTGCGTGCTGGTGGTGCTGGGCGTGGTGCTGCTCAGCGGGGCCGTGTGAGAAGCTGTGCACCGGGCCCTCGCGGCCACGCGAGAGGCGGGATCGGCCGGTGCAGGCCCGAAGGCACGCGCGCCGACCAATCCCACACCAGCACCTGGGCGCGACAATCCCCGCCGTGCCGACCAGCCGCGCCGACGGCCGCGCGATGGCGCAACGCATCCTGCGCCGCGGCCCTGCTGCTGGCCTACCTTCATCGGAGCAAGCCCCTATGACTTCCTTCATCGTCGTGCTGAACTGCGGCTCGTCGAGCATCAAGTTCGCGCTGTTCGACGCCACCGGCACGGACCGCCACCCCGCCTGGAACGGCAAGGTCCAGGGCATCGGCGGCCCGGCGCCCGACTTCGGTGCCACCACGGTGCCGGTGCGGCCGGTCGACCTGGGCAGCGAGCAGCCCTACACGCGGGCGCTGCAGACCATCCGCGAGGAGATCGTGCGCTGGCTCGACGGCCGCTCCGTGGCGGCGGTGGCACACCGCGTGGTGCACGGCGGCGCCCGCTACCTGGCGCCGCAGCGCGTGGACGCCCAGGTGCTGGCCGAACTCAAGGCCCTGGTGCCGCTGGCGCCGCTGCACCAGCCCTTCGCGCTGGAGGCGATGGAGATCCTGCTGCGCGAGCAGCCCGGGCTGCCGCAGGTGGCCTGCTTCGACACGGCCTTCCACCGCAGCCTGCCGCTGGTCGAGCAGGTCCTGCCCCTGCCCTACGCGGCCTTCGAGCGCGGCCTGCGCCGCTACGGCTTCCACGGCCTGTCGTACGAGTACATGGCCGTGGCGCTGCAGGAACGCCACGGCGCGCTGGCACGCGGCCGCACCGTGGTCGCCCACCTGGGCAGCGGCGCCAGCCTGTGCGCCATGCAGGCGCTGCAGAGCGTGGCCACCACCATGGGCTTCTCGGCGCTGGACGGCCTCATGATGGGCACGCGCACGGGCGCGCTGGACCCCGGGGCCGTGCTCTACCTCATGGAGATCGAGAAGCTTTCGCTGCAGCAGGTGGGCCGTGTGCTGTACCACGAGTCGGGCCTGCTGGGCGTCTCGGGCATCTCGTCCGACCCGCGCGTGCTGCTGGAGCGCGAGGCCGACGCGCCGCGCGCCGCGCTAGCGCTGGCGCTGTACGTGCGCCGCATCGTGCGCGAGGTGGGCGCGCTGGCAGCGGTGCTGGGCGGGCTGGACCTGCTGGTCTTCACGGCCGGCGTGGGCGAGCACAGCGTGGTGCTGCGCCAGCGCATCTGCGCGGCGCTCGACTGGCTGGGCGTGGCGCTGGACGAGGATGCCAATGCCCGCAACGCCAGCGTCATCTCGGCCGCCGCCAGCCGCGTGCGTGTGGGCGTGGAGCCGACCAACGAAGAGTGGGTGGCGGCGCGCCATGCGCAGGAGGTGCTGGCCCTGGGATGAGAACCATCGGGATGTCCATGCCGCTGCGCCGTTGCTGCATCGCCTTGTTCGCCGCAGTGCTGGCGCTGCTGGCCGGCTGCGCGCAACTGCCTTCGCTGGAGGGTCGCAGCGCGAGCCGGCTCGACCCGGACACCGCGGCCACGCGGCTGGGCCGCGCCGTGCGCCAGGCCGCTGCGCTGCAGTCGCCCGGGCACTCGGGCACTCGGGCATGTTCCTGCTCGACCAGGGCCGCGACGCCTTCGCCACGCGCGTCTTGCTGGCCGAAGCGGCCGAACGCACGCTGGACGTGCAGTACTACATCTGGCGCGACGACATGTCGGGCCGGCTGCTGTTCGAGGCGCTGCGCCGCGCAGCCGACCGCGGCGTGCGCGTGCGCCTGTTGCTCGACGACCTGGGCAGCGCGGGCCTGGACGCCACCTTGGCCGACCTCGACGCCCACCCGCGCATCGAGGTGCGGCTGTTCAACCCCTTCGTCCAGCGGCGCTTCAAGCCGCTGGGCTTCGTGACCGACTTCGGGCGCGCCAACCGGCGCATGCACAACAAGTCGTTCACGGCCGACAACCAGGCCACCGTGGTCGGCGGCCGCAACGTGGGCGACGAATACTTCGGCGCCGAGGTCGACACGCTGTTCGTGGACCTGGACGTGCTGGCCATCGGGCCCGTGGTGCAGGCCGTCTCCGAGGATTTCGACCGCTACTGGGCGAGCGGCTCGTCCTATCCGCTGGCCTTGCTGCTGGACGCGGCCGACGCCACGCCGCCGCCGCCCAAGGACCTGCAGAACCTGCCCGACCGCACGCGCCAGTACCTGGACGCCGTGGCGCGCTCGTCCTTCGTGGCCGAGCTGCTGGCAGGGCGGCTGCCGCTGCACTGGGCGCCGGTCGAATTCGTCAGCGACGATCCGGCCAAGGGACTCGGACAGGCGGACGATGCCGACCTGATGTTCGCGCGCACGGCCCGGCTGGTCGACACGCCTGCGCACAGCCTGAAGCTGGTATCGCCCTACTTCGTGCCCACGGCGCGCGGCACGGCGCTGTTCGAGAAGCTGGCGGCCCGCGGCGTGGACGTGGCCATCCTCACCAATGCGCTGGAGGCCACGGACGTGGCCGTGGTGCACGCCGGCTACATGCCTTGGCGCGTGCCGCTGCTGCGCGCCGGTGTGCAGCTGTACGAGATGCGGCGCGAAGCCGACACGCAGGCGCCGGACGCCAAGCTGCGCCTGGGCAGCAGTTCGGCAGAGAGCCTGCACGCCAAGACCTTCGTGGTCGACCAGCGCCAGTTGTTCGTGGGATCGTTCAACTTCGATCCGCGCTCGGCCCGGCTCAACACCGAACTGGGCTTCGTCATCGACAGCCCGGCGCTGGCCGCGCAGCTGGACACCCAGCTGCGCGAGAAGGCCAGCGCGCGCGGCTACCAGCTGCAGTTGAGCCCGCATGGCCGACTGCAATGGCGCGACGGCCGCAGCGAGCCGCCGCAGCTGCTGGAACGCGAACCCGGCGCGCCGCTGTGGCTGCGGCTGGGCCTGCGCCTGCTGTCCTGGTTGCCGATCGACTGGCTGCTGTAACCCTAGATTCGGCAGTTGGATGCGCCCGATGGCGCCGTGATCGGCGTGCCAGGCAAGGCGCGACGACGCGGCGCACTTCTGTGCGCAAGGAGGAGCAACGCGGCATGGCGCGGCGAGCGCGGTGCCGGCGGGTGCATAGCGTCCTCACCTCGAAGGTGAGAGCCATCGAAGACGCTCGCTTCAGTGTCCATGCGGTGTTTCTGAAGGTGGCGAGCGGTCAACTGCCGAATCTAGGGCAACTCAATCCAGCCGGATCGGTGGCCGCACGCGCGCCTGGATGCGGTCGGCCAGCCACAACAGGCCGCCGCGCCAGAAGCCGTGCAGCCGTGCCTGGTGGCTGCGGTACAGCATGGCATGGCTCAGCTGCGCCAGGCGCCCGCGGATGATGCCGCCGTCGAAGAAGCCGAACTGGCCCAGCGATCCGAACGCATCGTAGTCGGCCAGCGACACCAGCGCGCCGAAGTCGCGAAAGCGGAACGGCGGTACCGTGGCCCCGGCCGCCAGCACCTGCGGCAGGTGGCGCACCAGGTGCTGGGCCTGCTGGTGGGCCACCTGGGCCGTGGGCGGCAAGGGCCGCTCGCTGCCGGGCAGCGTCAGGCTGGCGCAGTCGCCGACGGCGTAGATGGAAGCGTCGCGCGTGGTCTGCAGCGAAGGATGCACCAGCAGCTGGTGGTTGCGGTTGGTCTCCAGGCCGTCCAGGTCGGCCAGCACCGCCGGCGCCTTCACGCCGGCGGCCCAGACCTTGAGCGAGGCCCGCAGCAGGCTGCCGTCGGCCAGCTCGAAGCCCTCGGCCAGCGCCGCTTTGACCTGCGTGTCCGTGCGCACGCGCACCCCGAGCGCGCGCAGACGCCGCAGCGCGGCCTCGGAGATGTCCTGCGGGAACGAGGCCAGCAGCCGCGGCCCGGCCTCCACCAGTGTGATCGTGAGCCGCTCGCCGAGACCCGTGGCGCCATAGGCCTCGGCGGTCTCGGTCAGCTGCACGAGTTCGGCCGCCAGCTCCACGCCCGTGGCGCCACCGCCGACGATGGCGATGGACAGCGGCTGCCCCATGGCCACGCACTGCAGCATGCGCAGCCGCACTTCGCGGCTGAAGGCATCGGCCTGCAGCCGCGAATCGATGGCATGGCAGTGCTCCGCCACGCCCGGCGTGCCGAAGTCGTTGGCCTGGCTGCCCAGGGCCAGCACCAGAACGTCGTAGGGCAGCCTGCGCGCAGGCACGAGCAGGCGGCCGTCCTCGGCATGCAGCGGCGCGACCAGGACCACGCGCTGCGGCCGGTCCAGGCCACTCAGCGCACCGGGCTGGTAGACGAAGCCCGCGTCGCGCGCCTGGGCCACGAAGGTGGTCTGCTGCTGGGCGATGTCGCGCGTGCCGGCCGCGATGGTGTGCAACATCGGCTTCCAGACATGGGCGGCATCGCGGTCCAGCAGCGTGACCGTGGGCGCGCCCGGCCGGGCACGCCAGCGCCGGCCCAGCGACGTGGCGATCTCCAGGCCGGCGATGCCGCCGCCCACGACCAGAACGCGGGCGCCGGGTGTGTCGGGTGTGCCGAATGCGGTCGTGTTCATCGGACCATTACAGCACCGGCCACGGCGCCAGGGCCTGCAGGCGCGCACGCCGCAGGGGATTGCTGCGGCGCCGTCCTACGCCGCTACGGCGTGCGCCGCACCCGCTTGCGCCACGGCCTCGCGCAACAACCACGCCTGCAAAGCCTCGCGCTCCATCGGCTGCGCGATGTGGTAGCCCTGGCCCTCGTGGCAACCCATGTCCACCAGGGCCTGCAGCGTGTCCGCATCCTCGATGCCCTCGGCCAGCACCTGCAGGCCCAGCCGGCGGCCCAGCTGGGCCACCGTCTCGGCGATGCGGGCGCTGCGGGCCTGGCGCAGCTGGCGCACGAAGCCACGGTCGATCTTGATGCGGTCCAGCGGCAGCCGCTCCAGGTAGCTCAGCGAGGAGTAGCCGGTGCCGAAGTCGTCGACCGCGATGCTGATGCCCTCGGCACGCAGCGCCGTCAGCGTGGACTCCAGCAGCTGCGTGGGCAGCACGGCGGCCGACTCGGTGATCTCCAGCTCCAGGTGCCGGCCCTGCAGGCCGTGCTCGGCCAGCGCGCCGCGCACGGTCGCGAGGAAGGCCGGGTCGCGCAGCTGGGCCACGGCCACGTTGACCGCCATGCGCCGCGGCGCGCAGCCCTGGTCCAGCATGGCGCGCATGGTGGCGCAGGCCGTGGCCAGCACCCACTGGCCCAGCGGCACGATCAGGCCGGAGTGTTCGGCCACCGGGATGAAACGGTCCGGCGGCACCAGCCGTCCGTCGGCGGTGCGCCAGCGCAGCAGCGCTTCCAGGCCCACGAGCGCCTGCGTGCGCAGGTCGCGCTGCGGCTGGTAGACCAGGTACAGGCGTGCCTGGTCGATGGCCGCGCGCAGCTCGGACAGCAGCAGCGCGCGCTCGCGCGCCTCGGCCCCCATCTGCTCGGCGTAGCGCAGCTCCTGGCCACGGTGCTCGCGCTTGGCGCGCTGCAGCGCGATGGTCGCGTCCTTGAACAGGTCCACACCGGTCTGGCCCGCGTCGGCCAGCAGCACGTAGCCGCAGGTCAGCGAGACCTTGTGCGGCACGCCGTCCAGCAGCAGCGGCTGGCGCACACAGGCCAGCAGGCGCTGGGGCAGCACCTGCGCGCGGCTGCCCAGCACGCCGAAGGTGTCCGACCCCACGCGCGCCAGCAGCACGCCCGGCGGCAGGGCCTGGGCCAGTTGCTGCGCCACCGCGCGCAGCAGCCGGTCGCCGAAGCGGTGGCCCATCACGTCGTTGGTGGCGCTGAAGTCGTCGATGTCCAGCAGGGCCAGGATGTGGTCGCGCGCGCCGCGGCGCGCGCATGCGTCCACCTGCTCGGTGAAGTGCGCGCGGTTGGGCAGGGACACCAGCGCGTCGTGGTAGGCGGACTGGTGCAGGCGCTCGAGCAGGCTGCGGTTGTGCCGCAGCGTGCGCAGGTGGGCGCAGAACACCTCCAGCAGGCGCGGCTCCGGCGCCTCGCGCAGCGCGGGCGCGTGCACGTAGACCGCCATGGCCTGGCCGGCGTGCTGCCCCATGGGCAGGGCCAGACCGCCCGACGCACCACCGTGGGCGGGCAGGCCTTGCACCAGCGCGCGGTGCAGCAGCAAGGCGGCGTTGGAGGTCTGCAGGCGGCGCCGACGCGCGGCGAAGTCGCCGGTCGCGGCCAGAACACGGCAGCCGCTGGCGGCGCCCGTCTCGCGCACGCAGACCAGGCCCTGCGGCGCCACGCCCAGCAGGCCGGCCAGCTGGGTGATCACGGCCGCCGCGAAGCCGCGCAGGTCGGTCTGCTCCATCAGCGCCGCGCCCGATTGCACGATGCGCGCCAGGCTGCGCCGGTTCGCATCGATGCGGCAGTGCTGCACGTAGGCACGCACCGCGCCGGCCAGCACCGCGCGCAGACGCTGCGGCGACAGCTCCGCCTTGCGGCGGTGGTCGCCGATGTCGTGGCGGGCCAGCATCGGCAGCGCGAGCGAGCGGGCCTCGGTGCGCAGCACGATGCGCATGTTCACGCGGCCGGCCTGCTGTCGCGCGAAGCCGGCCAGGCCGCCGGACGCGGCGCCGCCCAGCAAGGCGTCCAGCAGCAGCACCGCGAGATCGTCCTCCTGCAGCAACAGGTGGCGGGCCCGTGCCGCATCCTGTGCATGCAGCACGACCACGGGCCGCCCGAACAGTACCAGTCCCTGCACGGCAGCACGGGCCGCTGCATGCACCTGCAGGTCGTGGTCGGCCACCAGCACGCGCCAGGCCGGCGACTGCTCCGTGCCGCGGTCGGCGCCCGCCCGCTCAGCCTGGCTGCACATGCAGGTCGTTGCCGGCATGTGCCACGCGGTTGCGTCCTCCGCGCTTGGCGGCGTACAGGGCTTCGTCGGCCAGCATCTTTGCCCGCGGTTGAAGGAACTCAAACAGCGCCACCTCTTTGTGCCACGCGGCACCAAAGTGCCCGCAGAAATCGCTGCGGTGTGCGAAGCCAATGTCGACGTCGCTTTGATCGAAAAGCATTGGGATAGTCTGGTGCACCTGGCAGCCTCGGTCATGAGCGGACATGCCAGTGCGGTGGCAGCTCTTGCGCGGTTCGGTTCTGCCGCCCAGGGCGATCCAATCTATGAGGCTGGCGTGCAATTGGGGCGGTTGCTGCGTACGGCGTTTTTGGCTGACTACTTTGTCAAGGACGCTTTCAGGAACGAGTTGCGCCGGGTGCTCAATCGGGGCGAGGCTGTTAACGCCCTCAAGCGCGCCATTTATACCGGCCGGATCAGCCCGGCGCAGGCCAAACGTGTCGATGAAATGCAGGCTGTGGCCGATGCGTTGAGCCTGATGGCCAACATCGTGATGGCGTGGAATACCTCACAGATGCAGGCGGTCCTGGATCGCTGGTCGAACCGCCGCCAGGTCATTCCACCGGAACTGATCGGGAAGATTGCGCCCACCAGGCTGGAGAGCATCAACTTGCGGGGTGTGTTTCGCTTCCCGGTTGACCGCTATGCTGACCAAATCCTGCCTTCGCGGCCAAATGCATCGATAACTGGCACCAATGGATGAAACCGACCACGGTTTGACGCCACGAATCGCAGATTTGAAAGTGAACAGGAAAGTCAATGAAATCAACGATCTACCAACACCACCTCCGCGCCAGTGCTAGCTTTTCGTACCGTCACTTATTGCACTGAAAACGAGGAGACCCCTCACCGGGCCGGTGGCCCTCGCCGCTGGGCTTTGCGGCCCTGACGGGCCTTCCTGGCCCGTTTCCGGGGCCTTCCCTGCCCTGCCCCACCGGCGCGGCCGTTGTGGACAGTTTCGGGACAAGTCGGCCGAGGCCGGCCGGCGCAGCCCTGACGTTGACACTTGAGGGGCAGCGGGGCCGGCGCGATGTTGACACTTGGGGGGCAGCGGCCGATTTCGGCCTGGTCGAGCCGTCCAGGCGGCCGCCGAGGCGGCCTAAGTGCCTGATCGGCATGGAGTTATCCACCGAAGTTGTGGATAACCCTGTTAGGAACCCTGCCCCGGTATTGACACTTGAGGGGCGGCCCTACTGACACTTGAGGGGCGCGGTTCTTGACACTTGAGGGGCAGCGTATTGACACATGGGGGGCTTATCCATTGACACTTGAGGGGCGGCCTCTTCGCGCTTTTCCTTGGCGTGACAACGGTTTACGCGCGTTTTTCGGTCATGCTAACCAGGTTTTTAACCGTCTTTATAACCTTTTTATATAACCAGGTAGTTTTAACCAGAGGCTGGCGAAAAAAACGGCAACACGGCCCAAGCTACCGCGCAGCATGACCGGCCGCCGAAGGGGGGAAACCCCCCTTCTCGATCCCACCCGGCCGCAAGCGGCCTCCCATCCCCCCAGGGGCTACGCCCCTCGGCCGCCTTGCGGCCTCACCCCACAATGGAGCGCCTTCGGCGCTACGGCTTAGGAGAGCCAGGCGCAAGCGCCTGGCGGAAGGCAGTAAGTTCGAGAGCTTGCGAGGGGGCAAAGCCCCCTCACACTCCCCAACCAGGTCGCCGCGGTTCGACCGGCCGCGCGATCCTCAAGCATCGCAGCAGCTCCACCGCCGCAGGTTTTACGCCAAGGAAGGGGGTCGGCCAGCTCGGCCGGTGGCGCGGAAAGCGCCCCTCAAGTGTCAATGAAACGTGAGACGCGGGGCCAGGCCCGCGCCGATCACAAGCCGAGTTCGGAGTGAGAGCCGAGGCGCACCAGGCGCAGCGTGTCGGCGTCGGGCTTCTGGTAGATCAGCACCAGGTCGGGCTTGACGTGGCAATCCCGGTGATCCTTCCAGTCCCCGGTCAGCGCGTGGTCGCGGTGCCGAGGTTCCAGCGGCTGGTCGTCGGCGAGCGCGACCAGGACGGGCACCAGGTCGGCGTCGAGCGTGGCCCGGTGCTGCCCTTTCGCCTCGCGCTTGTAGTCGCGCTTGAACTGGCCGGTGCGCTCAATCTGCCGCATGCAGATCGGCCATCAGATCGTTGACGGTGGCGAAGCGCGGCAGCTTGCCCTTGCGGGCTTCCTTCATCGCCTCGATGGTGGTGGCGTTCGGAATCAGCGGCTCGAAGGGCAGCGCCTTGTCCTGGGCCACCTTCGTGAGCAGCAGCCGCACCGCGTCGGACACGGTAAGGCCCATCGCGGCCAGGACGGCCGCCGCTTCTTCCTTGATCGCGCCGTCGATGCGCGTTTGTACGAGCTGGTTTGCAGCCATGATTGGTTCTCCGGTTGGGTTCGTGAATTACATTGTAATGCACGCCAAGGGAAAGGGCAAGGTTTAGCGGCTAAAACGTTTAGCTAAAGTGCTTGACGATTAGGACATTTTGCCCTAATATAGCACTTGAAGGCCGGGCATTTCGCCCAGGTCAACTACCGGAGAAAGTCCGATGAACACCCAAGAGCAACCCGTTACCGCTTCCCTGGTCGCCGAGGCCCAGCGCCTCGACTTCCTGCCCGCCTACTTCGGCCCGCGTCTGATGATGCGCGGCGAGGCCCTGGTGTATGCCTGGCTTCGCCGGCTCTGCGAACGCTACAGCGGCGCGTATTGGCACTACTACACCTTGTCGGACGGCGGTTTTTACATGGCCCCCGACCTGGCCGACCGCCTGGAGATCGAGGTGGACGGCAACGGCTTCCGAGGCGAGTTGTCGGCCGACGCCGCCGGCATTGTCGCAACCCTGTTCGCGCTGGGTCAGCTCGCGGCCGAGGCCGCCGACACGGACGCCGGCGATGCCCTGATCGACCGCTATCACTTCCTGCGCGGCTTCGCAGCCAGCCACGCCGAGGCGGCCGCGATCTACCGGGCTATTGACTGATGAGGGGCGGCCCCGGCTTCGGCCGGGGCTTCCAGGAGGCGACCATGACCAGGAACAACGCTCCCCAGGCACCGACGAACAGCTACGCGACGGACGGCAAGTGCCACAACGCCGAGCCGGGCACCTACGGCCACGAATGCGGCAAGCCGGCCGCATGGATCGGCACGAACCACAAGGGGTTCAGCTCGGGATTCTGCGACGACTGCAAGCGCCACGGCTACGAAGCCCGCGACGTGATCGCGTGGCGGCGTGCTGACACTTGAGGGGCCGGCCGATGGCGAAGAAACGCAAGACGCCGGCCCAGCCGGGCCAGGACTGGAACGCGCCGGCGGCCGAGCTGCTGGCCGAGCTGCCCACCGACCGCGACGAGCTGCTGGCCGCCGCCGTGGCGGCCGTGGTGGAGATCGACGCGGCGATCATGCGCGGTGACGGTGCGGCCGCCGAGGCGGCCAGCGACCGATACGAGGCCGTCATCTGGAAGATGAACGGCGGAACGCACGTGGGCAGCATGGCCGACCACGACGCGCCCGGCCAGGTCATCGAGCGCCATTGCGCGGCGGTGCCTGGCGACGTGCCCTTGTGGGGCCAGCGCGGCCAGTTCCTGGTCGCGGATGGCGACATGCGCGCCCTGGTGGAGTACGAGGCCGGCTACGGCGGGCCGCTGGGTGCCCACTTCCAGTTCCACGTCATCGACCTGGACAGGCCGTTTATCTCCGAAACGGGCTACCGCTCGCACTTCGACACGGCGCAGGGCTGCATGACGGTGGACGAGGTTGCGCGCGGCATCCTGGCTGCGCAGCGAGCCGAGAAGAAGCGCCCGGTGATGGTCGAGGCCAGCTACCGCGACCGCCTGGCCGATGCTCCCCTGCCCGCTTGGCTGGCCGGCTTGGAGCCGCCGGCGCGGCGCGCACCGGCGACCGTCCTGGTGCCGCCGGGGTTCGTCCTGGTCGATGTGGTGCTGCCCTCGCATCGGGCCTTCATCGCCAGGCGCTGGGCGGCCGAGGCCGCGACCAGGATCAAGGCGGCCAGGGCCGCCGGGTTGGACGCCAAGGGAAAAATCACCGGCGCAGGCCCGGAGCGAGATCCCGCATCGCCAGAAACGACGATGACCTGCAGCATCGTCAAAGCCGACGATGCCGAGCCGGGCGAGGGCGGGCCTGTATCGCCGGAAACAACGATGCCGCGAGCGAGCGCGGCAACCTGCAGCATCGCCAGGAATGGCGATGGAGGCCCGGCCGACCTGGTGGAGTTCAAGCCCGGCCAGCGGTGCGAGATCGTGAGCGTCCATCACCCGGTTTTCGACCGCTACATCGGCAAGCGCATCATCATCGTGAAGGTGCATCCCGACACCCGCCAGGTGTGGGCGCACGACGACAGGCCGGTAACGTACAAGACCAATCGCGCAGGCCGGCGCGTGGTCGATTCAGACCCGAGCTGCATCCAGTCGATCTACGGCTTCGACCAGTTGCGGCTTATCACTTGACCAGGAGAACGAACGAATGACGAACGACGCCAATATCCGGCTGGAGTGCTTGAAGCCGGCCGAACGCTGGGCGCAACCGACCGGCGAGGAAGTCCGAGAGGTGCTGCGCCTGGCCGGGTTCAGCGGCAGCAAGGCCGCGAAGGCGCTGGGGCTGGGCGCGAAGGGCGACCGCACGATCCGCCGCTGGATCGGCGAGGACACCCCGATTCCCTATGCGGCATGGGCGATCCTGTGCGACCAGGCCGGGCTGGGCGTGATCTGGAAAGAGGATTGACGCCAAGGGAAAGGTTTTAGCGGCTAAAGTTTAGCCTTCGGATTCCGGTAAAGCGAAAAAAGTTTAGCTAAAGTGCTTGACAGGTTAGGGCATTTTGCCCTAATATAGCACTTGAAGGCCGGGCACATTGCCCAGGTCAACTACCGGAGAAAGTCCGATGAGCGACAACAAGATTATGCCCTGGATTGACGAGCTGGAGGGCGCGGCAGCGACCGACTTCCCGGCCCGCCGTGACGAGATCGCGGCCATGATGGCCGAGGCGGCCGAGCTGGTGTGCAAAGCCGAGGAACTGCGCGGCAAGGCGTACTTCGCCGGATGCTCCCTGGAGGGGCAGGCCAAGGGCCATTGGTCGATGGAAGCCGTCGAGCAGGCCAAGCGCCGGGCCGGCTGGTAAGAGCACATGGCCCGGTCGGCAACGGCCGGGCCTATCGAGGACGCCAAGAAGGAGTATTGCGTGAGCCGAGGCAAGATCAAGGGCGGCCCCAGGTGGAGGAACGCCCCGGAGTGATCCGGGGCGCTTGGCCTGGTGCTGGCACACCGTAACCATGCTTCCGAGTGGGAGCACCCAGCATTCAACACGTAAGCGCGTGGAGGGTCAAGCTATGTCCAACATCATCAAGTTCCCCAAGGAGATCGAGCAGCCCGCCGCGCCCGCGCCGGTGGAGCCTGCCGCCGCGTCTGCTGCCCCCAACAAGGCCCCCGGTGCTGGCCTGCTGGCCGGCCTGGTCAAGTTCGTATGGGTGGCGACCGTGCTGGTCTGGCCGATCCTCAAGTGGGTGCTGTCGATTGCCACCTTCTTCCAGTTCGTGCGGATGCTCTACCACTGGAACACGCCTGGCGTGTATGCCGGTTGGTCGTTCCTGGCGTACTTCGCGGTGCTGACCGCGATCACCTACTTCGTTTCGATCTACAAGCCGAAGGGGCTTTGACATGAAAAAACAGACCCTACCCTACCCGCCGGGATTCGTGGAGCCGAACACCGGCCGGGTGGCCGTCCTGGTGCGCGAGTACGCGGCCAGCGACTTGAACGGCGATGCGCCGGCCTATTGGTACAGCGCGCAATCCGAGGAATGGGGCCTTGACCCCTGGCGACTGGTGGAAGGCGTCGATCCGCACACCGCCGGCGGTCAGTTCGACGTGTGCTTTGCCAACGGTTCGAGCCGCACGGTCGGCCCGCTGATGACGTTCTTCATGAGTGCCGCTGACGCGGCCAGGTTGAACGCCAAGAAAGAAGATCACGCGCCCATTTTTAGCCGCTAAAACGCTTGACGCGGGCGGCGAGTTTAGCTAAACTTCTGCACATGGTCGGCGGCTGGCACCGCCTTTTGTTCAACAACCGGGTGTGGAGTTTATATGGGTGTTCTCCATGAAGAAACGGCTAACCGAAGCCCAATTCCAGGCGGCGATCAAGGGCCTGGAGATCGGGCAACAGACCATCGACATAGCGCGCGGCGTGCTGGTCGATGGAAGGCCCCAGGCCGAGTTTGTGGCCTCGCTGGGGCTGACCAAGGGGGCGGTATCGCAAGCGGTCAGCCGCGTGTGGGCAGTGGCGGGGGAAGTGCTCCCGCAGGGCTTCGAGCGGGTGACGGCGGTACTGCCGGAGCATCAAGCGTTCATCGTCAAGCGTTGGGAAGCCGACGCCAAGGGAAAGAGGAAACAGGAACCCAACTCATGAAAACACTGGTCACGGCAATTCAGAAAGGCGGTCAAGGCAAGACGTTCGCAACCTGCCACCTGGCGTTCGACTTCCAGGAGCGCGGCCTTCGGGTTGCAGTGATCGACCTGGACACCCAGGGCAATGCGAGCTGGACGCTGGCCGGCCACGACTCGGGCTATCCCGCCAGTCGCATGTTCACCGCCGGCGGCGACGAGCTGCGCGCCTGGTTCGCTGACCGGGAGGATGACGGCCTGGCGCTGATCGCGGCAGACGCCAACCTGGCGAACCTGGACAAGATGGAGCTTTCCCAGGCGGCCGCCGCGCTGCGGGCCAGTGTGGCCGCGCTGGGCGAGTTCTTCGACGTGTGCCTGATCGACACGGCCCCCTCCCTTGGCGTCGCCATGACGGCGGCCGTGCTGACGGCCGACTACATGCTGTCGCCCATCGAAATGGAGGCGTACAGCTTGCAGGGCATGAAGAAGATGGTCGCGGTCATCAGCAACCTGCGCAAGCAGAACCCCAAGCTGCGCTTCCTCGGCATGGTGCCGAACAAGGTGGACGCGCGGAAGCCGCGCCACGTCAACAACCTGGCGACGTTGCAGCAGGCATACCCGCAGCTCATCTTGCCGTTCAGCATCGGCGCGCGTGACAGCATCGCCGAGGCGCTGGGCGAGCAGATGCCGGTGTGGAAGATCAAGAAGACCGCCGCGCGGAAGGCCACCCAGGAGGTGCGTGCGCTGGCGGATTACGTGTTCACGAAGATGGAGATCGCGCAATGAGCGCCAAGACCAACGCCAAGAAGAAGGAGCAGGACAAGCCGCAATCGTCCGGGCTGGGCCTGGACGGGCTGGGCGACCTGGCCGGCCTGCTGAACGAGCAGCCGGCGGCCAACGCCGGCGGCGCAGGCCCGCAGGAGCTGCCGCTTGACCTGATCGACGAAGACCCGCACCAGCCGCGCACGGCCGACAACCCCGGCTTCTCGCCGGAGAGCATCGCGGAGATCGGCGAGACGATCAAAGCGCGCGGCGTGAAGTCGCCCATCAGCGTGCGCGAGAACCCGGACGCACCGGGGCGCTACCTCATCAACCACGGCGCGCGGCGCTATCGCGGCTCGAAGTGGGCGCACAAGACCACGATCCCGGCCTTCATCGACAACGACTACAACGAGGCCGACCAGGTTATCGAGAACCTGCAACGCAACGAGCTGACGGCGCGTGAGATCGCCGACTTCATCGGCCGCGAGCTGGCGAAGGGCAAGAAGAAGGGCGAGATCGCCAAGGAGATCGGCAAGTCGCCGGCCTTCGTCACGCAGCACGTCACGCTGCTGGACTTGCCCGAACCCATTGCCGAGGCGTTCAATAGCGGCCGGGGCAAGGACGTGACTGTCATCAACGAGCTGGTGACGGCCTACAAGAAGAACCCCGACGAGGTGGCCGCCTGGCTGGCCGACGACAGCCAGGAGCTGACGCGCGGCTCGGTGAAGCTGCTGCGCGAGTTCCTGGAGGACAAGCGCAGTCACGAGGACGGCGACCGTGATCCCAACACCGTCGATGCGCTGACCGGCAAGACCGACGCCGAGGCCGGCGACGGCGAGCAGGGGCCGCAGGATGATGACGCCAAGGGGAAGAAGGAGCCGAAGGAGGCCGACCCCGACAAGCTCAAGAAGGCCATCATCCAGGTCAAGCACGACGACCGGCCGGCACGGCTGATCCTCAACCGCCGGCCCCCGGCCGAGGGCTGGGCCTGGCTCAAATACGAGGATGACGGCCAGGAGTTCGAGGCCGACCTTGGCACCGTGCAGCTTGTCGCGCTGCTGGAGGGCTGACACGCCCAGCGCCGGGCATCGCCGACCACCGACCCCCACCCATCGCCCCGCCATCGAGCGGGGCTTTTTTTGCCCGCGTTTTAGCCGCTAAAAAAAGTTCAGCTAAACCGCTTGCGTAGTGTTGTATGTTGTAGTATGCTTCACGCTACAACATACAACCGGCCAAAGGAGGCCCGACATGGCGATCTCGAAGGAGCAGATATTTGCGGTGGCCGACGAACTGGACGCGGCCGGCCAGAACCCCACGCTGGCGAACGTGCGCAAGCAGCTCGGCAGCGGCAGCTTCACCACCATCAGCGAGGCGATGAACGAGTGGCGCGCACGCAAGGCCAGCCAGGCCGCCCCGATCCGCGAGCCGGCACCGCAGGCGATCACTGACAAGCTGGCCGAGCTGGGCGGCGACTTGTGGGCCGTGGCGCTGGAAATGGCGAACAACCGCCTGGCCGCCGAGCGCGAGGCGCTGGAGGCCGTGCGCCAGGAGACGGAAGCAGCGCGCCAGGAAGCCGCAGAGCTGGCCGACCAGCTCACCGGCGAGCTGGACGAGGCCAAGGCCCGCATCGCGGCCCTGGAGGCCGTCGAGGCGGCCGCCAAGGGCGAGGCCGACGAGCTGCGCGGCAAGCTCGCGGCGACCAGCGAGCGCGCGGCCACGGCCGAGGCCAGGGCCGGCGAGCTGCGCACGGAGCTGGATCACGCCCATCAGGAAGCCCGCCAGGCGCGCGCAGAGCGCGACAAGGCCCAGGAGAGGGCCACGGCCAGCGCCGACCAGGTGGAGGCCCTGCGGGCCGACCTCGCGGCCGCGAACAGCCGTACCGCCGAGATCGAGCGCCGCGCCGGCGAGCTGCGTGCCGACCTGGAGCGGGCGAACCAGGCGACCGACCAGGCGCGCGCCGCTCAGGCCGAGCAGCGGAAGGCCACCGAGGCGGCCGCCGCCGAGCGCGACCAGGTGCGCGCGGAGCTGGTGAAGGTGCAGGCCAAGGCCGAGGCGGCCGAGCAGGCCCACCAGGAGCAGCGCAAGGCGATGGCGGCCGAGGCACACCGCCAGGCCGAGCGGCTGACCGCCGCCCAGGGCGAGCGCGACCAGGCGAAGCGCGACGCTGCCCAGGCCCGCGAGGAAGCGGCCGGGCTTCGCGGCCGGCTGGAGGCCCTGGAAACCGTCATGGCGCAAGGCCGGGCGGCCGATCCGACCAGCGGCGGACGCAAAAAGACCTGATAAATCGGTTGGTTTTCCTTAAAATTACCCTGGAACCCTGACAAAACGCACAACCCGGCCGCTGGGAAGAGCCGGCCTCGCTTTGCCGAGGTCGGCTTTTTTGTTGGAGCGCGGCTTGCATGGGGCCACCATCACCCTTTTGAGAACTACGGCAACCATAGGAGTGCCCGATGAAAGAACGCCTCTTGGTCATGAACGGTCAACGCATCGTTCAGGCCGAAAAGGACGGCGCTTGGACGAATCAGAAAGTAGACAAGGCGGGCGCGTTGAAGCCCGGCATCTACAACCTGTACACGGCCCAAGCGGCCGACAAGAAGCAGACCCACGCCGGCGTGATCGTTCATGCCGACGCCACCAACGTGTACCAGCAGATCGGCAAGAACTTTGTCATGCACGCTCGGTCAGATTTCGATAAAGTACCTGAAATTGGGAGCGCAAAGAGCATCAGCTACAACGCCCAGGGCAAGGCGGCAGTCGCCGCAGAGGCCCCGAAACTGACGCGGGGGCGCTCCATGTAGCTTTAGCGGCTAAAAAGGAGGCACGCCCTTGAAACGACTCACCATCCCCGGCAGCGGCACCGAGAGCCGCGCCACCAAGCCGGCCCGCGTCAGCGCGCCGGCCACCCTCGGCGGTGCCGCCTTCGGCGCTTCGCGCGAGGACACCGGAGCCGACTTGCTGGAGGCCGCCCAGGCGGCCGAGATCGAGCAGCAGGCCACCCTAGAGGCGGCCCCGGTCGAGCAGTCCTACCCCGAAACCCTGGCGCTCTACGTGCAGGCCAAGCACGACCAGGTGGAGCACATCGAGGACAGGCTAGAAAACCTGATCGACCGGCAGCAGGCCCGTTTGCAGCAGACCCAGGCGTCCGCGCCTGGCCGGCTTTCCTTGCCCGGCTCTAAGCGAGCCTGGCAGAACCAGCAGGCGCAGCAGCAGGCCCGCTTGCAGACGCTTCACGCGCGCCTGGAGGCCGTCCGCGAGATCAAGGAAGGCATGGGCCTGCACTCGCCGAAGATCGAAGAGCTGGCGACGCGCAAGATGCGCGCCGAGAACCCCGAGCTGGCTTCCGATTGGGATGCCATGCGCGAGGCCGCCCGCCGGCATGAGCTGCTGATGCGCAAGCAGGAGCAGGAGCGCAAGCAATCCCAGGCCCAGGAGCGGCCAGGGAGATCGCAGTCCTTGGGCCTGTCAGCCAGGCCCGCATAAAAACGAAGCCCGGCGGTCGCCGGGCTTTTTTCTCGAGCATCGCCATTTCTGGCGAGGGAGGCCCGCCGAGGGCCTGGTGGAATCATCCTGCAGCATCGTCACAAGCGACGATGCCGGGAGCTGGCCAGCATCGCCGAACCTGGCGATGCCGCCGGCGCGGTCGACCATCGCCAGTTCTGACGATGAGATCCCGCATCGCCATCTACAGCGAGGCCCACAGGGCCAGGCCGGCGGCCACGACCGCCATGCCGGCCGCGACCATGTTCATCATGGCGACGCGCCGCGCCTCGCGGATCGGCGCGACGAGCTGCGCCGTCACCGCCTCAACCTCACGCCGCACGGCCTCGGCGGCCGCCTTCGCGCCCTCCTGCATTCCCCGCGTCATGGCGTCCTTGCTGGCCGCCAACGCCGCGTTGAGCGTCCTTTCCGCCTTTCCCTTGGCGTCATCACCCCATCGGTGGGCGATGGACTCCAGTTCCGACTTGAAGGCGTCCAAGATTTCCTGCTGGGCCGATGCGCTGTCCTGCATCAGCTTCATGTTGATGGTCTGGAGGATCAAGATCGGATCGTCGCGGCCCACGGCGATGCCGTGCTTGGCCGCGATCTCCCGTATCAGCTCCTCGATCTTGTCGTCGGCCGCCATCAGAGCACCGCCGCGTTTTCGAGCTGGGCGAAGAGCTGGGTTTTCACGATCTTGAGCCGCTGCCGCGTCATGATCGTGAGCGCCGAATCGGCCAGGGCCTCATCGAAGGTGCGCCGATCCTGGAGCATTTCGGCGAAGTCGCGGCCGTAGGTTTCCTCTTTCAGCGCCGGAATCTGGATGATGGCGGACACACGGCCCTTGTTGGTCGTGTACGCCTTCAACTGCTCGAACCCCTTGCCCTCGTGCTCGATTGGCCCCCAATACGGGTTCAGCCAGACCACGAACAGGCATTCGGCCGGGAACTGGCTGGCGAGCTGGGCGAAGCCGCTCACCGTGTCCACCAGGGCCTGGCCGCCGGTGACGACCGTATGCACCACGAGTTCGTGGCCCATGTCCTGGAGCAGCGCCGGCACCTGGTTGCTGATGAGGTAGTGCGACAGCGGCACGAACGAGCTGGCCCCGTTGTCGATGATGACGTCGCCCTCGGCCGACGCGATCATCTCGACCAGGGCGTCGAAATTCCGGGTGTTGATCTCGTCGCCGTCCATGATGTTGAGCCGGCGCACGTTGAGGGCTTTGTAGCCCTCGAACGTCGCGTTCACCGGATCGGTGTCGATGCAAAGCGGCTTCTGTCCCTTGCCGGCTTTGTACTGCGCGATGGTGGCCGCGATCATCGACTTGCCGACGCCGCCCTTGCCTTGCAGAACCATGTGAATTTTCGCCATTACAGTAAATCCTCTTTCTTTGGAGTCGCATCAAACGTGAAGCCGCCGATCTTGGGCGGCTCACTCTTGGATTCCGAGGCCGGCGGGGCGGCCTTCGGCTCGGGCTTCGCGCCCTTGGGCTGGCTGTCCGGGGGAGTGGCGGGAGGCGGCGGGGAAGCTACCGGCGCGGCCTTGATGTACCGCTTCACGTGCTGGGTGAAGGTTTCGTACCGACAGCGCAGCCGGCCGGTTTCCTTCATGTGCTCCCAGATCGTTTTCATCGCATAGCCCGCATCGAGCGCCGCTTGAACGTCGCTCTTGACGGCCAGGAACGCGACCACGTGCTTGTCCTGGCGCGGCTTCTTGGCTTCCCGTCCCTTCACCCATTCAGCCAGCTCTTCGGGGTAGGTCTTTGGCATCGTGTTCGTCCATCTAATCCTCTCATCGCAAATGTAACGCTACTAAGCGGCGCTACGGAAACGCAAAAAGTCCGCTATCGGCGTGCATTGGCACGCTTCGATAGCGGCATTATGGGCCATTGTGGCGGTTTTCGCTATATCCGTTGCTGCTTTTGCGGCCTGATAGCGCGATAGTTGCGGATAAATCGTAATGGCTGGTGTAGACTTTCCTTGGTGTTATTAACGCCGTAAGGCGGGCAGGATGTGTGAAGTTAGCTAACCGGCGAGCCGGTTATCTATCTTCACTGTCCCTTATTCGCGCCGGGGGCGCTCAACGGGTCATCCTGCTCTGCGAGGCAGCCGGCTACCGCCGGCATGAGAGACGAGGCGAGGCATGGAGAACGACGAAAAGGAACACGGCCGCCGGCGGCGGCAGCACCTGCGGGTGCCGGTGTTCCCCGAAGAGAAAGACGAGATCGAGGCGAACGCCAAGAGGGCGGGCGTCAGCGTGGCGCGCTATCTGCGCGACGTGGGCCAGGGCTACCAGATCAAGGGCGTCATGGACTACCAGCACGTGCGCGAGCTGGTGCGCGTCAACGGCGACCTTGGCCGCCTTGGCGGCCTGCTCAAGCTCTGGCTGACCGATGACGTGCGAACGCTCCAGTTCGGCGAGGCGACCATCCTGGCCCTGCTGGGCCGGATCGAGGCCACCCAGGACGAAATGAGCCGGATCATGAAGGCCGTGGTTCAGCCGAGGGCCGAGCCTTGACTTCTTTAGCGGCTAAAAAGCCGGAGGGGCGGCCATGATCGCCAAGCACGTGCCGATGCGCTCGCTTGGCAAGAGCGACTTCGCGGGCCTGGCGAACTACATCACCGACGCCCAAAGCAAAGACCACCGGCTGGGCCACGTGCAGGCGACGAACTGCGAAGCCGGTTCCATCCAGGACGCCATCACGGAGGTGCTGGCGACCCAGCACACGAACACCCGCGCGAAGGGCGACAAGACCTACCACCTGATCGTCAGCTTCCGGGCCGGCGAGCAGCCCAGCGCCGACACCTTGCGCGCGATTGAGGAACGCATCTGCGTCGGGCTGGGTTATGGCGAGCATCAGCGAATCAGTGCCGTCCACAACGACACCGACAACCTGCACATCCACATCGCCATCAACAAGATTCACCCGACGCGGCACACGATGCACGAGCCGTACTACCCGCACCGGGCGCTGGCGGAACTCTGCACGGCCCTGGAGCGCGACTACGGCCTGGAGCGCGACAACCACGAGCCGCGCAAGCGCGGCGCGGAGGGCCGGGCCGCCGACATGGAGCGGCATGCCGGCGTTGAAAGCCTGGTCGGCTGGATCAAGCGCGAGTGCCTGGACGAGATCAAGGGCGCGCAGTCCTGGCAGGAACTGCACCAGGTCATGCGGGACAACGGAATGGAGCTGCGCGTCCGCGCCAATGGCCTCGTGTTCGAGGCCGGCGACGGAACGATGGTGAAGGCGAGCACAGTAGCCCGCGACCTTTCCAAGCCGAGCCTGGAGGCGCGGCTTGGCCCGTTCGAGGCTTCGCCCGAACGGCAGGCGCAAACCACCGCGAAGCGGCAGTACCGCAAAGACCCCATCCGCCTTCGCGTCAACACCGTGGAGCTGTACGCGAAGTACAAGGCCGAGCAGCAGAGCTTGACCACGGCGCGCGCCCAGGCCCTGGAGCGCGCCCGGCATCGCAAGGATCGGCTGATCGAGGCGGCCAAGAGGTCGAACCGCCTGCGCCGCGCCACGATTAAGGTGGTCGGCGAGGGCCGCGCGAACAAGAAGCTGCTGTACGCCCAGGCGAGCAAGGCCCTGCGCAGCGAACTCCAGGCGATCAACAAGCAGTTCCAGCAGGAGCGCACGGCCCTCTACGCCGAGCACAGCCGGCGCACGTGGGCCGACTGGCTCAAGAAGGAGGCGCAGCACGGCGGCGCCGACGCCCTGGCCGCCCTGCGCGCCCGCGAGGCGGCCCAGGGCCTCAAGGGCAACACCATCCGGGGCGAGGGCCAGGCGAAGCCCGGCCACGCGCCGGCGGTGGACAACATCACGAAGAAGGGGACGATCATCTTCCGCGCCGGCATGAGCGCCGTGCGCGATGACGGTGACCGCCTGCAAGTCTCCCGCGAGGCCACGCGCGAAGGGCTGCAAGAAGCCCTGCGCCTGGCGATGCAACGCTACGGCAACCGCATCACCGTCAACGGCACGGTGGAGTTCAAGGCGCAGATGATCCGCGCCGCCGTCGATTCCCAGCTACCCATCACCTTCACCGATCCGGCTCTTGAGAGCCGGCGGCAGGCGCTTTTGAACAAGGAGAACACCCATGAGCGAACCGAAAGACCAGAGCATCGAGGACGAACTGGACGCGGCGCTGGCGGCCCTGGACAGCGGCCCGCTGCCGACCAGCACGCTACCGGAGCCGCAGCCGTCGCCCGAGCAGGCGACGGCCGGCCAGCCGCCGGCCGAGGCGACCGCGCCGACGCCGGCCTTCACGCCGCCACCGTCCACCGGAAGCCCGACGTTGGACGCCTTGGAAGAAAACCGCCGCCCCAAAGCCAGCACCGTTTGCGAGCACTGTCCGAACTCGGTGTGGTTCGCATCGCCGGCGGAAGTGAAGTGCTATTGCCGCGTGATGTTCCTCGTCACGTGGAGCAGCAAGGAACCCAACCAGATCACGCACTGCGACGGGGAATTTCTCGGCCAGGAACAGGAGTAGGCCAGACGCCGCCGGGCGTCGCCGCCGCCGACAAGTACATCGCCGAACGCGAGGCAAAGCGCCTAAAAGGTTTCGATATACCGAAGCATTCCCGATATACTGCCGGTGATGGTGCGCTCACGTTCCAGGGCACCAGGACTATCGAGGGCCAGGCGCTGGCCCTCTTGAAACGAGGTGATGAGGTCATGGTTATGCCCATCGACCAGGCCACGGCCCGGCGCTTGACGCGCATCGCGGTCGGCGATGCCGTCTCGATCACCGCGAAAGGCTCCATCAAAACGTCGAAAGGAAGGAGTAGATGAAGATCAAGATGAACAACGCGGTAGGGCCGCAAGTCCGAACCGCCAAACCGAAGCCGAGCAAGCTGCTGCCGGTGCTGGGCGCGGCCTCGATGGTCGGCGGCCTCCAGGCCGCGACGCAGTTCTTCGCCCACACGTTCGCCTATCACGCGACCCTCGGCCCCAACGTGGGCCACGTGTACGCGCCCTGGTCGATCCTGCACTGGACGTACAAGTGGTACAGCCAGTACCCGGACGAGATCATGAAGGCCGGCAGCATGGGGATGCTGGTTTCGACCGTGGGCCTGCTGGGCGTGGCCGTGGCGAAGGTCGTCACGTCCAACAGCTCGAAGGCGAACGAGTACCTGCACGGCTCGGCCCGCTGGGCCGAGAAGAAGGACATTCAGGCGGCCGGCCTGCTGCCACGCGAGCGCAACGTCCTGGAGATCGTCACCGGCAAGGCCGCACCCACGGCTACCGGCGTGTACGTGGGCGGCTGGCAGGACAAGGACGGCAATTTCTTCTACCTGCGGCACAGCGGCCCCGAGCACGTGCTGACCTACGCGCCCACGCGCTCGGGCAAGGGCGTCGGCCTGGTGGTGCCCACGCTGCTGTCGTGGGGCGCGAGCAGCGTCATCACCGACTTGAAGGGCGAGTTGTGGGCCTTGACCGCCGGCTGGCGGCAGAAGCACGCCAAGAACAAGGTGCTGCGCTTCGAGCCGGCCAGCACCTCGGGCGGCGTCTGCTGGAATCCGCTGGACGAAATCCGCCTCGGCACCGAATACGAGGTGGGTGACGTGCAGAACCTTGCCACGCTGATCGTTGACCCGGACGGCAAGGGCCTGGACTCGCACTGGCAGAAGACCGCCTTCGCGCTCCTGGTCGGCGTGATCCTGCACGCGCTGTACAAGGCCAAGGACGATGGCGGCACCGCCACGCTGCCGTCCGTCGATGCGATGCTGGCCGACCCGAACCGGGACATTGGCGAGCTTTGGATGGAAATGGCGACCTACGGGCACGTAGACGGCCAGAACCATCACGCCATCGGCTCGGCGGCCCGCGACATGATGGATCGGCCCGAGGAAGAAGCCGGATCGGTGCTGTCCACGGCCAAGTCGTACCTGGCCCTGTACCGCGACCCCGTGGTGGCCCGCAACGTCAGCCGGTCGGACTTCCGCATCAAGCAGTTGATGCACGAGGACGACCCGGTAAGCCTCTACATTGTCACCCAGCCCAACGATAAGGCCCGCCTGCGGCCGCTGGTGCGCGTCATGGTGAACATGATCGTGCGCCTGCTGGCCGACAAGATGGACTTCGAGGGCGGCCGGCCGGTGGCGCACTACAAGCACCGGCTCTTGATGATGCTGGACGAGTTCCCGAGCCTCGGGAAGCTGGAGATCATGCAAGAGTCGCTGGCCTTCGTGGCCGGCTACGGCATCAAGTGCTACCTCATCTGCCAGGACATTAACCAGCTCAAGAGCCGCGAGACGGGCTACGGCCACGACGAAAGCATCACGTCGAACTGCCACGTGCAGAACGCCTACCCGCCCAACCGCGTCGAGACGGCCGAACACCTGTCCCGCCTCACCGGGCAGACCACCGTGGTGAAGGAGCAGATCACGACCAGCGGCCGCCGCACGGCGGCGATGCTGGGCCAGGTGTCGCGCACTTACCAGGAAGTGCAGCGGCCCTTGCTGACGCCCGACGAATGCCTGCGCATGCCGGGGCCAAAGAAGAACGCCCAGGGCGAGATCGAAGAAGCCGGCGACATGGTGATCTACGTCGCGGGCTACCCGGCGATCTACGGCAAGCAACCCCTGTACTTCAAAGACCCAGTGTTCTCGGCACGCGCCGCGATCCCTGCGCCCAAGGTCAGCGACCGCCTGCGCGCCGTCGCACAGGCCGAGACGGAAGGGGAGGGCATCACGATATGAGCCGCATCCTGAAACGCATCGCGGCAGGCGTCGTCATCGCGGGCGTGGCCGCCCTGCTGCTGGCCGCCGGCGGCTATGCCGCCGGTGCCCGCGTGAACACCACCAAGAGCATTCCGGTCGGCCTGTACTGGACGAGCAGCGCGCCGGTGGAGAAGGGGGCCTACGTCCTCTTCTGCCCGCCGCAGCTCGGCGTGTTCGATGACGCCAAGGAGAGGGGCTACATCGGGGCCGGCTTCTGCCAGGGCGGCTACGGCTACATGATGAAGCGCGTTTTAGCCGCTAAAGACGATGCCGTCGCCGTCGCCGATGACGGCGTGCGCGTCAACGGCGAGCTGCTGCCCCTCAGCGCGCCGATCAAGGCCGACAAGGCCGGTCGGCCGCTGCCGCGCTATCAGTCCAACAGCTACACGCTCGGCAATTCCGAGGTGCTGCTTATGTCGGACGTGAGCGCCACATCCTTCGACGGCCGCTACTTCGGCCCGATCAATCGTTCGCAAATCAAGACCGTGATCCGTCCGGTCATCACCTGGTAGGGAGACACACCATGCGCCTTTTCATCGCAGAAAAGCCGTCCGTCGCCAAGGCCATCGCCGGCGAGCTGGGCGCGACCGGCAAGGGCGACGGCTTCATCGAGTGCGGCACCGACAAAGTGACCTGGTGCTTCGGGCACATGCTCGAACAGGCCGACCCCGACGAGTACACGCCCGATGACGTGCCGCGCGGCCAGTCCGGCAAGAAGGTCTGGCGCGTCGATGAGCTGCCCATCATCCCCGAGAGCTGGATTCTCAAGCCCAAGGACGACGCGAAGAAGCAGCTCGCCGTGATCGGCAAGCTGCTCAAGGAGGCCAAGGAGATCGTCAACGCCGGCGACCCCGACCGCGAAGGCCAGTTGCTGGTTGACGAAGTGCTGGAGCACTTCCGCAACAGCAAGCCGGTGCGCCGCTTTTGGGTGAGCGCGCAGGACTCCGTTTCCGTCAAGCGCGGCCTGGCCGCGTTGAAGGAGAACACCACCTATGCAGGCTGGGCCGACGCTGCACGCGGGCGGCAGCGCGCCGACTGGCTGATCGGCATGAACCTCAGCCGCGCGTACACGCTGCGCGCGCAGCGCGGCGGCTCGCGCGCCCTGCTGACCGTGGGCCGCGTGCAGACGCCGACGCTGGCCCTCGTGGTCGCCCGCGACCGCGAGATCGAGGCATTCAAGGCCGTGCCGTACCACACCATCCGGGCGGTGGTGCAGCACGCCGGCGGCAGCTTCGCCGCCGCATGGAAGGCGAAGGAGGATCAAGCCGGTCTGGACAGCGAAGGCCGCCTTGTCGATACCGCCGTCGCCGACGCCCTGGTGGCCGCCGTCAAGGGCCAGCCGGGCACCATCGCCGCGTACAAACAGGAGGCCAAGAAGCAGAACCAGCCGCTGGCCTTCGCCCTGTCCGACATTACGGCACTGGCCTCGGCCAAGTTCGGCTACAGCGCCGAGGACGTGCTGAACACCTGCCAGGCGCTCTACGAGACGCACAAGCTGACCTCGTACCCGCGCACCGACTGCGCCTACCTGCCGGAGTCGCAGCACGCCGACGCGCCGCGCGTGCTGGAGGCGATCAAGCACGTCAACCCCGAACTGGCCGGCCTGGTCGATGGTGCCGATCCGCGTATCAAGTCCAAGACGTGGGACGACTCGAAGATCACCGCGCACCACGGCATCGTGCCGACCATGCAGAAGGGCAGCAAGGCCGCCCTCAGCGAGCGCGAGCGCAACATCTACGACCTGATCGTGCGCGCCTACCTGGCGCAGTTCTACCCGCTGCACGAGTACATGCAGACCACCGTGGGCGTCGAGATCGCGGGCGAGAACTTCGCCGCGAGCGGCAAGGTAGTCACGCGCAACGGCTGGCGTGACGTGTACAGCCAGGCCGACGAGGAAGGCGAGAAGGACGAGGACGACGACAGCGGCACGCAGGCCCTGCCGTCGATGGCCCAGGGCGACGCCGTGACCTGCACGGACGCCACCCGCAAGGACGCCAAGACGAAGCCGCCAGCGCGCTTTACCGAGGGCACGCTGATCCGCGCGATGGAGAACATCCACAAGTTCGTCAGCGATGCCGAGCACAAGAAGATGCTGCGCGAGGGCGACGGCATCGGCACGTCGGCCACCCGTGCGTCGATCATTTCCGAGTTGAAGCGGCGCGAGTTCCTGGCCGTCAAAGGCAAGCAGATCATCAGCACGACCCTCGGCCGCAGCGTCATCGACGCGCTGCCCGAGGTTGTGAAAAGCCCGGTGCTGACCGCGCTCTACGAGCGGATGCTGAAAGGCGTCGAGCAGGGCACGGCCGCCCTGGACGCCTTCATCACGAAGCAAGAGACGTTCATCCGCGACCAGGTGGCGAAGGCCAACAGCGGAGCCGTGACCATCGCCGGCGGCAAGGAAGCCGCGCCGGTGTCATCCCTTCACAAGTGCATGGCCTGCGGCAGCGGCTTGTCGCGCCGGCCGAGCAAGAAGAAGGGGCAATTCTGGTGGGGTTGCAGCAACTTCCCCACATGCAAGCAGACCTACCCCGACCTCAAGGGTCGGCCCGACTACAGCAAGGGCCGCAACGGCCCGGCATCCGAATGACCACAGCGAAGGAGATCGACCATGAACGAGCAAACCACCACCAACACCGCCGCCCACGACGAGCCGCTGGCCGTCCTGCCGCCGGTTGACGACGACGCCGCCGGCCGCGAGGCCGTGCGCGAGAAGATGGCCGACGCGCTGACGCCCGGCTTCCAGGTCGAGTTCGACCCCGACGAAGCCGAGCGCGTGGGCGCGTTCGTGGAGGACGCGCTGTCCGAGCAGGACGCCGCCGCGAGCGGCGACGACCTGGTGGAAGTCGATGGCGCGCTGGAGCCGGCATTCCTGGACGACGAAGGCCCGAGCGCCGACATCCCGCCGTTCATCACCACCACGAACGCCCGCGAGCTGTACGACCTGCGGCCCGGCGAGACGGTTGCCCAGGCCGCCGCGCGCAAGGCGTCGGAGGGCTGACCCATGCCGATCACGAAAGCCGAGGCGCAAGGGGTGACGCGGGCTTTCGTCCGCGACTACCCCGGCGCGCTGGAGCTGGCCTACAAGTTCCGCGAGGACGCGGCCGAGCTGTACGGGCCGCGAGCGGCCGAGGTGCCGGCCGACATGAAGGGCGGCTACGTGCCCAAGGAGACGCTGCACGCCGGCCGCGCCTACCGTGGCCGCGTGGACGTGCCCTTGCAGAACGTCGAGAGCGCCGGCGACCTACTGATGACGCTGCGGCACGAGGTGCTAGGCCACTACGGGGCCAACACCTTCGCGCCGGGCGAGAAGCGCGCCTTGCTGGACGGCCTGGCGGCCGCCCGCAACGAACCCACCCTCAAGCCGCTATGGGATGACGTGAACCGGCGCTATGCCGGCCAGTCCCTGGACGTGCGCGCCGAGGAAGTGTTTGCCCTGCACTGCGAGGGCATCGAGCCGAGCCAGCACCAGGTCGCCGACCAGGTGCAGCAGCGCGGCCAACAGTCATTCACGGAAACCTGCATCGCCCGCGTGCGGCCCATGCAGGCCGACGACCTGCACAACATCGTGTGCATGGTCGCCCAGGGCCTGCGCGACCGTTCCCGGACACAGCAGAACTTCCCTCAGTTCAACGAGCTATTCCGAAGGGACGAGAACATGGAGCCGAAGAAGCCGTTTCACGAAGTCGTGGCCGAAAAGCTGATCGAGCAGCTCAAGGCCGGCACCGCACCGTGGCAAAAGCCGTGGGAGCCGGGCGAACCCAACGCCTACCTGCCGATGAACCCGACCACCGGCAAGCGGTACAAAGGGATCAACGCCATCCACCTGATGGCCCAGGGCCGCAGCGATGCGCGCTGGATGACCTACAAGCAGGCCGCCGCCGTGGGCGCGCAGGTTCGCAAGGGCGAGAAAGGCACGCCGGTTCAATACTGGAAGTTCAGCGAAGAGCAAGACAAGCTGGACGACAGCGGCCGGCCCGTCCTCGATGCGAAGGGCCAGCCGGTCAAGGAAACCGTCATGCTGGAGCGGCCGCGCGTGTTCTTTGCGACCGTGTTCAACGGCGAGCAGATCGACGGCCTGCCGCCGCTCCAGCCGAAGAAGGAACAGACTTGGAACGCCGTCGAGCGCGCCGAGCACATCCTGAAAGCCTCGGGCGCGACGATCACCCACGCCGCCGGTGATCGGGCGTTCTACCGCCCTTCGACCGACAGCATCACCCTGCCGGAGCGCGGCCAGTTCCCCAGCTCCGACCGCTACTACGCGACCGCGCTGCACGAGCTGGGCCACTGGACGGGCCACGCTTCGCGCCTTGACCGCGACCTGGCGCACCCGTTCGGGAGCGAGGGGTACGCCAAGGAAGAGCTGCGCGCCGAAATCGCTTCCATGATCGTCGGCGACGAGCTGGGCATCGGCCACGATCCGGGCCAGCACGCCGCCTATGTGGGTTCGTGGATCAAGGCGCTGCAAGACGAGCCGCTGGAGGTGTTCCGCGCGGCCGCCGATGCCGAGAAGATTCACGACTACGTGCTGGCCTTCGAGCAGAAGCAGGTTCAGGAGCAAGACCAGCAGCAGAGCCAGGCCCAGGACGAAGCCGTGGCCCAGGCCCTGGCCGTGGACATTGCCGAAGTCCTGGACAACCCGGACGTGTCTTTCAGCCACTACCAGGCATTCCAGGGCGACACCCTGGAAGACGCCTTGCGCAGCCGTGGCCTCGAAACCGTGGGCAGCATCACCGGCACCGATCCCGAGCAGTTCTACGCGGTCGCGCATGACCGGCTGTCGCCGGTGTTCGGCATCGACCCGAGCCACACCGACACCGACAACGCCTACCTGGAGCGCAAGGGCTTGGCGCAAGAGTTCGCCAACATGGCCGAACAGCTCCACCTCGCGCAGCAGCTCCAGCAGCACGGCGAACAGATCGTGTCGAGCATCGACGCCGAAGCCAGGTGGAGCGACGGCCAGCGCATCTTTGCGTTCCACGACCAGGACGGTGAACCCCACCAGGTTCGCAGCCTGGACGAGCTGAACAACTACGCGCCCGACCAGTTGATGGCCCTGCCGGCGCTGACCCAGCAGCAAGCGGCCGTCGCAGACCAGGAGGCGAACATGACCCCACCGACCAACGACCAGGCGGCCGCCCTGCTGGCCGCCCATCCTGCCGACGCGGTGCAGGGCATCGAGCAGGCCGCCGCCGCGCGCCGGCAGCTCGCCGCCGGCGAGATCGACGGCCAGGCGTTCGCCGACGCGACCCGTCAACACCTTGGCGTTGAGCTGCCGCCCGACTGGAGCGGAGAGCTGCGCATCGTCGGCGTGGCCGAGCAGGACGGCCAGACCGTCGATGCCGCCCAGGCCGGCATCGAGCCGCAGGCGTTCCAGGTCTACGCGCGCAAGGCCGATGCGCAGTTCGGCGAGGACGCCTTTGCCTTCGTCGCCGGCACCCGCACCGAGGGCCAGGCCGAGGCTCTGACCGAGCGCCTGCACCTGGTCGATGCGCTGGGCACCGACAACCAGCACGAGCGCGCCGCCAAGCTGGCCCGCGTGCAGGAAGAGCGTGTACGGCGCGACCCCAACGCGACCGAAGAGGACATTTCAGCCGCTAAAGAGGCACGCAAGACCGCCGAGGCGTCGGCCATGCTCAACGACAGCGACGCGCAGCGCCGCGCGGCCGAGCTGGAGCGCCAGGAACGCGAGCGGCAGCAGGCGCAGCCGCAGGCCGAGAAGCCCGAACGGCAGTACATCAACGTGCCGTACAAGGAGAAGGACGAGGCCAAGAGCCTCGGGGCGCGTTGGGATCGGCAGCAACAGTCCTGGTACGTGCCGCCGGGCACCGATGCCGCTCCCTTCGCCAAATGGGCGCAGGGAGCCGCTACAGCGGCCGTAGAGCCGCGTTCGGCCCAGCCGGCACCCGAAGCCCAGGGCGAGGCGCAGAAGCCCGCGCAGCAGGCCCAGCAGGCCCGCCAGTACCTGGCCGTGCCCTACGAGCAGCGCAACGCGGCCAAGGCCGCCGGCGCGCTTTGGGACAAGGCCGCGAAGTCCTGGTATGTCGGCCCGCGCGCCGACGCGGCGAAGCTCGAACGCTGGAAGCCCGAGAACGTGCAGGCCCAGCAAGGGCCAGCGATGACGCCAAGGGAAGAGTTCGCCGAGGCCATGCGCAGCGCCGGCCTGTTCACCGGCAGCAACGCCCAGGGCGATCACCCGATCATGGATGGCAAGCGGCACCGCGTGCCGGTCGAGGGCGGCAAGAAGGGCGCGCTCGATGGCTTCTACGTGGGCCACCTGGACGGGCACCCGGCCGGGCGGATCATCAACAACAAGACCGGCACGGACATTACCTGGAAGAGCAAGGGCTACGCCTTGAGCGACCAGGAGAAGGCCAAGCTCCAGGCCGAGGCGGCCGAGAAGCTGGCACAGCGAGCCGTCGAGCAGGACAAGGCCCAGGAGGCCACCGCGCAGCGCGTCGGTCGGCAGATGGCCGACCTCGTGCCCATCGAGCAGCCGACGCCCTACCTGCAAGCCAAAGGCATCCAGGCGCAGGCCGGCGTGATGACCGACCGCGAAGGCCAGAAGACCTACATCCCGGCCTTCGACGCAGAGGGCAAGCAATGGACGATGCAATACATCCAGGAGGACGGCACTAAGCGGTTCGCCAAGGACTCGAAGAAGGAAGGATGCTTCCACCCGGTCGGCGGCATGGACGCCCTGGCGGCCGCGCCGGCGCTGGTGATCTCGGAGGGCTACGCCACGGCGGCCCAGGTGGCCGAGGCCGTGGGCCACGCCACGGTCGCCGCCTTCGACAGCGGCAACCTTGAGGCCGTGGCGAAGGCGCTGCACGCCAAGTTCCCGGACAAGCCGATCATCATCGCCGGCGACGACGACCGGCACCTGGTCATGACCCACGGCAACAACCCCGGCCGGGAGAAGGCCGAGGCGGCCGCCCAGGCCGTGGGCGGCAAGGCGATCTTCCCGATCTTCGCGCCGGCCGAGAACACCTACCCGCGCGACTTGCCCGCCATCACGCCCGACAGCTTCAAGACCCACCTGCGCGCCGAGCAGCGCCTTGCCGACGCCGCCGCCGGCAAGGTCGAGCTGGCCGGCGACGAGGCGGCCAAGCTCAAGGCGTCGATGTTGAGCGGCGCGCAGATCGCGGCGCTGTCCACGATGAAGCAGCACACCGACTTCAACGACTTGGCGCACAAGAGCGAGCTGGGCATCGAGGGCGTGAAGCGGCAGATCGGCGCGGCCATCAGCCAGGTGCAGCGCGACGAGCAGCAGCACCAGGAGCAGAAGCACGTCGAGAAAAAGCAACAGCAGATCGAGCAGCGCCCACGGCGGGCCGCTCGCATCGGATAAGTCGAAAAATCCGGCTAAAGTGGCCGAGCTGCACATCAGGCCGCGCGGTTTTCCTCCCTGATCGCCGGCGCGGTTTCTTCCTCCCTGAACCGCATGCAGACTTGCCGCCTCGGACACCCCGAGGCGGTTTTTTTTCGCCTCGCTCGAGCATCGCCGCATCCGACGATGCCGAGACGACCAGGCCGCGCACGTCGAGCTGCAGCATCGCCATTGCCGACGATGGCACCAGGTCGCCGGCGGTGGCCACCGACCTCGAGCTCGCATCGCCACATCCGACGATGCGCGCCGGCGTCGACCATCGCCAGGTCTGACGATGGCGGCCGCCCTGCCCTGGATCTCGCATCGCCATTTCTGGCGATGAGATCCACGGAGCGGCCATTTAGACCCGCCAATAACGACCCGGCCAAGATAAATCGCATGACGGCCTTTTTGGCCGGGGGTAGCATGACCGGACACTTTGCGTATACCCAAAATGACCGGAGGAACCCATGACCAGCCGCAACGGCTACTTCCCAGGCAAGACCAAGGCGAAGCGCAGCGCGATCATCACGCCGCGCACCGCCCAGGAAACACAGATTGCGGCCATGCCGCGCCAGTCACGCGCAGCGCGCCAGGCGCTCGCCAAGACGCCACCGCTGCGCGTCGGCGGCGATGGCCTGGTCGAAGGTGCCGACCGCATCATGCGGACGCCGACCGAGCACCAGGCCGCCGGCGTCGCTTTCAAGGTCGCGCGCATCTACTTGCGCGTCAGCACCGACGAGCAGGACTTGACCAGGCAGGCCGCCATCGTGGAGAGCACCAGGGCCGCCGGCTTCTACGTCGCCGGCATCTACCGCGAGAAGGCTTCGGGCGCTCGCGCCGATCGCGCCGAGCTGCTGCGCATGATCGGCGACCTGCAACCCGGTGAAGTCGTCGTTGCGGAGAAGATCGACCGCATCAGCCGCCTGCCGCTGCCCGAGGCCGAACGCCTCGTGGCCTCGATCCGCGCCCAGGGCGCGCGCCTGGCTGTCCCTGGCGTGGTCGATCTATCCGACCTGGCCGCCGAGGCGAAGGGCGTGGCAAAGGTGGTGCTGGAGTCGATCCAGGACATGCTTTTGAAGCTGGCGTTGCAGATGGCCCGCGACGACTACGAGGATCGCCGCGAGCGGCAGCGGCAGGGCGTCGAGCTGGCGAAGGACGCCGGCCGCTACACCGGCCGCAAGGCCAACACAAAGGTGCATGAACGCATCGTGGCGCTGCGCAGCGCAGGCCACAGCATTCCAGAGACGGCCAGGCTGGCCGGGTGCAGTGAAAGCCAGGTCAAGCGCGTATGGGCGCTGCACAACCAGGCGCAGGCGTGACCTACTCGGCCGCCTCCAGCTCGCGCAGGCATTCCATGATCGCCGCCCGCTCCAGCGGATCGAGCTTGGCGAGCTTCGCTTGCCAGCGGGCTTTCTTCCGCTTGATGCGCTCGCGCTCGCGGAAGTTGCTGCCGAGGTAGCGCAGATCGTGCAGCTCGGCCGGCTCGGGGTAGTTCATCCACAGCCGTTCGATAGCGATGCCGCCGCGCGTCATCGCGTTGAAGTCGATGGTTCTCCATGACGCCAAGGGAGAGCTGTCATAGATCGTTGAGCTGTAGCCCGACACCATCACCGCGCACGGCAAGCCGGCCAGCACGTCGAGCAGCCGCACGTGGTCGGCGTCGTCGTATTCGTGGCGGTATAGCTTGCCGCCGCGCCGGCTGTCCATCACGTAGGGCGGATCGGCGTAGACGAACTCGGAGCCGGTGAACTGGTGGGACTCCAGCCAGGCCACGGCGTCGCCGTGGTGCAGCTCCAGGCCGGGCACGTCGAGCTGCTGCCAGACCTCGATCACCTCGGGATCAACGTCGATGCCGACGCTGCGGGCAGCGGGCCGCTTGCGCTCCAGGATGTTGCCGCCGCCCAGGTGCGTTTCGATGTACGTGTCGTGAGGCGGGATGTTGTTGATGATCGTCTGGTAGACGCCGGCACCGCCCTTGCCGCCGGGGTATCTCATGGCCTTCTTCCTGGAGTAAATCGGGACTTGGCCAGCATCGTCAGAAATGGCGATGCTGTCAAGGGAAGCCGGCCGGGCCTGCATCGTCAGAGCCGACGATGCGAAGCTGCTGGAGCGACCTGCAGCACCGCCAGGAATGGCGATGCCGGATCGCTCAGTAGGTGGGGATGTAGACCACCTCAATGTCCACGCGCTGGTTCTCGCGCCGGCCCTCGGCCGTCGAGTTGTCTGCCACGAAATCGGCGGCCGATGCGAAGTTCACCATGATCTTGAGCGGCGAGACGCCGCGCGCCACCAAGTACGACCTGGCCGAGAGCGCACGGCGTAGTGCAAGGGCCTCATCGGCCGCGCTGGGCCGTAGTGTGCTGGTGCGCCCGCTGATGTAGATGATCGCCGCATTCCTAGCGTCGGCCAGCAGCTCCAGGGCCTCTGGCGTCGGCTGGAATGTCGCGCTGCTGTCGGGGAAGGACACCGATACGCCGGACTTGATCGGCGTGCCGAAGTTGCCGGCGTCGCCGGCGGCCAGTGCGCTTTGCGCGCTGACCAGGAACGCCAGAGAGAGGGCCAGAAGAACGGGTTTTCGCATGGGGCAGGACTCCAATCAGAAGAACAGGTAGCCGGCCTTGCTCATGGGGATGCGGATCAACCAGAGCGAGGCCAGGTGCAGCGGGTAATAGGCGTAGAAGGCCCAGCGCAGGCGCGGCACGCGCACATCCACCCGCGAGGCCAGGAAGAGCACCGGCAGGGCTGCCAAGGCCCACAGGTTGCGATTGACGAACCACAGGGCCGCGCAGGCCAGCACCGCGACCGCCGCGGCGGCCCAGCTCGGCCGGCGCGTGTACGACCACACCGCCAGGCCGAAAGCCACGGCCGGCCACCAATATTCGACCGAGCTGCCGCCGACCAGGAACACCACGCCGGCGGCCGCCAGGTGCAGCTTGCCGCCACGTTCGACCAGGTAAGCCGTGGCCGTGACGACCAGCAGCGTGAACATCACGTTGAGCGGCCACCAACCGGCGTACAGGCCGCCGAGGGCCACGAAGGGCACGGAGGCCAGCGCGCCGAACATCGCCAGGCGCGACATGGTGCGGCCGTACACGCCGCGTTCGAGCGTGCCCGGCCGGGCCAGGTTGTAGGCCAGGACGAACACGAAAAGGGGGAGCGCCACGCGGCCGGCCTCGAACAGCACCGGCAGCGTCGCGTTGAACAGGTACTTGTTGACGTGATCGCCGGTCATGAGAACCAGTGCGAGCCACTTCAACGCTTCGACGGTTCCATCAGGAATCCGCAGGGCCTTCATCAGCGCCGGCCCCCGCGAATCGCGTAGGCGCGCAGCACCAGGAAGATGATGTAGAGCGCTGGCAGTGAGAGCACGAAGGCGATGGGCTTGCCGATCCACGCCGGCAGCGCCCACAGCAGAAGGCCCAAGGCGAAGATCGGGCCGAGGCCCAGCAGAAGCAAATCGAGCTGGTTCTTGGCCTGCCCTTCCGCCCACTTGCAATAGGCTTGAAGCAACCGGCCGACGCCCAGCGTGTACCGCATCATGAAGGCGTGGAATTTGTCCATGTTTAGCCGCTAAATCGGAAGAGCCGGCCTACTCGGCCGACCCCTCGCGTGAAGTGTTGAAAGACACCGTGCGGGGCACGTAGCCGGCCACCGACACGCTGCGAGCTGCTGCGGCCGCTGGGGCGGCCTGCTGGGGTGCTGGTGCCGGCCTGGCCGCCGGCGTCGCCCGCTGGGCCACCGTCGCGGGCTGGCTGGGCGTCGAGGGCGTGGCCCCGGCCTTCGTCACGTCAAGCGTGACGAACCGAGCTTCGAGCCAATCGGCCCACTTCGACGCCTTGCGCATCAAGTCGGCCCGGTACACCGCGTTGTACTGCGGCGTGCGCGAGTGGTAGTTCGCCGCCTTCGTCCAGAGGTCGCCCTTGTCGTTGCGGATGTGCATCCGCAGCCGCCAGGCGGCCAGGTCGAACGAGTAGCAGCCGGCAGCCGCCACATCGTTCGCCGTGATGCCGTATCGGGCCAGGTCGCCCAGGTACGCGGTGTTGAACTGCATCGGGCCAACGTCATGCGTGCCATTCGAGTTGCGCACCCACTGGCCCGGCTTGCCGCCCTCTTTCTCGGCGACGGCCAACACGATGTTGACCGGCACCTCGTACTTGACGGCGGCCGAGATCGAGCAGACGACGCGCTCCTGGAGCTGCGGCGGCAGATCGGCGAAGAACGGCATGCCCTCCCCTCCCTCAGTTCAGCCAGGACTGACGGCGGCGCTCTTCGTCCTCGCGCCGGATGCGTTCGTTGTACTCGGCCAAGGCGCGGTCATAGTCGCGCGCTTCGACCCAATACCCGCCCCGCTCTGGCGTCCCGACATAGCGCGGCAGCGTGCCGCTGCTGGCGAAGTCGGTGTAGGCGTGGCCGGTGTAGGCCCCGCAGTAGTCAGGCAACTGGTTGCTGATGTACGTGCGCCCATCGTCGTAGCCGCCCGTCCACATCACCAACGTCGAGTTCAGCGACTGCGCGTCGCACCGGCCAGCGCCGCGCGAGATCGCCGACACGAGCGACTGCATTTCCGGCGTCTGGCTCGCCACCGGGCAAAGCTGGAGGAAGTTCAGGCGGGCGCGGATCGTGTCCGACAGCTTGCGCTTCGTGATGTTGAAGTACCGCGACAGCGACGGCGTGCATTCGCTCGGGCGCGTGCCCGACGACAGGCACAGGATCGCCTCGCAGGCCAGGCGCGTGTCGCCGGTCAGCACGTCTTGCGCGCTGGCCGTGCCGGCGGTCGATCCGAGGGCTGCCACGAGGGCGGCCAGGGCAAACAGTTTCTTCTTCATGGTTGGACTCTCCTTGGTTACGCAGTTGTGCCGTCGCGGCCTTGCTCGCGGTTGGCGAACGCAGCTACTTCGGACTCGGGATCGGCATCGGCAGGGCCGCCTGCCAGGCTGTTGTCGCCGAAGCTCGGCGCGGGCTGCTGGTCGGGCACGTCGATGTTCTCGGCCGTGCCGCTTCCTTGCGCCTTGATCGCGGCGGCGATCTTTCCGCCAGTGGTGTCGGCGATCCGCTCGGCTGCGGCTTCGCGCAGGCTCGCGGCTTTGGCCTTGGCAACATCGGCGGTTCCCTTCGCCAAGTTCGCGCCGGCGTCGGCGGCGATGCGGCCGGCCGTGCCGAGGGCCGATGCGGCCGATGCGAGCAAGCCGGGGCCGGTGCTGCCCGGTGCGGCCTGCTGCCCTTGCCCTGCCCCGCCGGCGGGCTTGGGTTCGTTCTTGGCGGCCTTGTCGGCACTGCTGCCGGTGCTGGCCGTCGAGCTGCTGCCCTGGCCGCCGGCGTCGGCTTTGCCGCCGCCCTTATCGCCGCCCTTCGAGCTGCCCGAGCTGCTGCCGGTCGAGGGGCTGCCGCCACCCGACGAAGAGCCACCGCCGGAGCTGCCGCTAAAGCCCGCAGCCTGAGCGAAGGGCGTGCTGCCGGTGCCGGCGTCGCCGCCGCCGCCCGCACCGCCGCCCGAGCTGCCGCCGCCCGAGAAGGCCGACATAACGTCCGTGCCTGCCGACACGTTCTCATTGGCCTTCGAGAAGGCGGCCATGACGGCAGAGGCACCACCGGCGGCCGAGGCTGCGCCGGCGGCCAGAGCGGCGCCGCCGGTCGCGGCCGCTGCTGCTGCCATGCCTGCGGCACCCAACGCAGCACCTGCACCGAACTGGCCGATGCCGGCACCGCCCACGCTCGCGCCGGTGATGATCCCGGCGATGAGCGGCGGAATCTTGTTGACCAACGCCAAGAGGATGATGACGACGATCAGCATCACGCCCATTTCCTTGAGGCTGATGCCGGCGCTCATGCGCGAGTAGTAGTCATCGAGGAAGGTCTTGCCGATGCCCACCAGGAGCACCATTGCGAAGAGCTGCGCGGCCACGCCCAGGACGACCTTGTAGTAGTTGATCGCCATGTCGGAAGTCCAGCGCGAACCACCGAAGCCGAGGAAGAACACGCCGCCGTAGGCGAGCACCCAGCCCGACGCGAGCAGCAGAAGCATATTCACACCGACCAGGGCCAGGATGACCAGGATCGCCACGGCCATGAGGATGCCGGCCATGCTGTCCACCGGCGACCACACCGAGGACTGATCCATCACCTTGTCGAAGATCGCAAAGCCCACGTCCACGATGCCCGAGGGCGACAGAGCATTGCCCAGGCCCGTCGCGTTGCCGGCGAGCTGCCGCAACGACGCATAGATGGACGAGGCGAAGTTAGGGCCGTTGGTTAGCGCCCACCAGAAGAAGCCGGTAAAGATCGTGAAGCGGACGAACTCCGCGAAGAACTCGCCAATGTCGGCCTTGCGCAAGGCCATCATGCCGAACGTCCAGACCATCGAGATCACAACCAGCGTCCAGAAGAGCCAGGTTGCGGCCGTGGTGATGACACCGGCCCAGCCGCTCGCGGCGGCCTGGTAGCGATCCAGCACGCTATCGAACACGCCGGCGTTGTCGATGGCCGCGTGGGCATCGACCGCGAAGAACGCCAGCCAGACGAACAGCGGCAGGGCGAGGGTTTTTAGATTGGCTGGCATTCTCATCGTCAGCACCTCACCATTCGCGTTTCGGGCTGGGCTTGAAATCCCCACCACGACGCAAGCACAGCGACGAAAAAGCCTGCTGGACGCCCTTGTCCTCGATCTTGGCGATGTTCTCGGGCTTGCAGTTCTCGTCGTTCACTTCCGGCATGGGGGCCGTGGCCGGCTTGTTGTCGCAGCCGGCGACCAAGGCCGCCACGAGGGCGGCCGAGGCCAAGGACAGAGCCTTGATTGCTTTCATGAATCCCCCTTACCAGGTGCGCGCCGGGCTGGCCCGGTAGCTGCCCTGGCGCAGTTGTGCGGCCGCTGCCGCCTGCTGGGCTTCCTTGTCGGCGTCGGCCTGCATCTTGGTTGCCATCGCGTTCTGCTGCGCGATCAGCAGGCCACGAATCTGCAAGAGCTGGTTGGCCTGCTGGCTGGCGAGCTGGTTGGCGTAGCCGATGGCCTGCATTTGGCCCTGCGCGCCCTGCGCTGCCGATTGAAGACGCTGCAACGTCGCTGCATCGGCCGTGAGATTCGTTTGCTGCCTATCGAGGCCCTTGAACAAGGCATCGTTGGCCTTCTTCTGCGACTCGCTCGCGAGCTGGGCCACATTCCGAAGTGCTGCGCGTTCCGCGTCGGAGCACCCTGCCGCCGTAAAGCACGGCGAGTTCTTGTAGTAGTTCACGTCCTGGAACTTGCCGATGTAGCTGTCCAGGCTGCCGAGTTGGGTCTTGTAGTAATCCAGCGTGTTGACCGCGTTCATCAACCCGTTGATGGTCGATTGCGCCTGATCCCAGATATACGCGGCCGGGGCCATCGTGTTCTGGAGTTGGTTTTGATACTGCTGGAGCTGGGTGCTGTACTGCTCAATTTGCTTGAGCGTCTGGGCCACCGATTCGATGGCCGTCATGATGTTCTGCGACAGGTTGGTGCCGTCGATGACGGGGATGCCAGCCTGCACAGGTGTGACCGCCAGCGTGCTCGAAACAGCAATGACGAGGGCCAATTTAGCGGCTAAAAACTTCGGCTTCATGGTGCTTTTCTCCTATGGCGTTAGTAATCGAAGGAACGGTACGGCTTGGAAAACGTCATGTCCTTCGTGACCACGACGTTGAAGCGATACCCCGGCCGAATTTCCAGCGTCGGCGAAATGCTCAGGTTCTTGGCGATGAGTTGCGCCGTAACCTGGCCGAGCTGCTGGCCGAGGGCTTCGCTTAGGGCACTGCTGGCGCTCGGTGCGCCATAGGTGTTTGTGGCCTGGTTCTGGCGTTGGCTGTAGGTGATGCCTGCTGTCACGCCGGACATGAGGAAGGCCGAGCCGAACAGGCGCACATAGTGGTTGTTCACCTGGTCGTGGAAGCCCGCGTATCCCGCGCTGTCCGCGCCTGGCATCGCGCCAATGTCCATCGCCTTGCCATCGGGGAACACGATGCGTTGCCACGCAACCAGCACGCGCGCTTGGCCGTAGGCCACGTCGCTCGAATACGAGCCGACGAGGCGCGATCCCTGCGGGATCAACAGGTGCTTGCCGGTCGGTGTGTCGTACACGTCCTGCGCGACCTGGGCCATGATTTGGCCCGGCAGATCGGAGTTGATGCCCGAAATGAGCGTGGCCGGCACGACGAAGCCCGCGCGCAGCTCGAACGGTGTGCGCGGCGCTTCCGGCTGCGAATCCAGCTTCCAGCGGTCGCCCTGCCCACCTTGGCCGAACTGCGCCATGCTGTTGCGCCCGCCGCCGCTGGTCGAGGTTTGCAGGAGCTGCGGCGCACCGCCCGCGCCCATGCCGCCGGCGGCCGGAGCCGCGCCGCCACCACCGACGCCCATGCCGCGAATCTGCGCCAGGCGTGCTTGATAGGCGGCGGTCGGATCGTTGCTGCGCTGCGCGTCGATTTGCTGCTGCACCGCTGCGATGCGGTTCAGCATTTCATCGCGCGTCTGCGGCGTGCCGGTGTAGGTGCTCGGGCCACCCGGCGCGGAGCCGTTGCTACGCGGGGCATCCACGCGCACGGTGGTCTTGGCCTTCACGGCTTCGCCGAACATCTGCATCTTCGCCATGCGGATGCGCTGGGCCTCGTCGTCGTTCACCGGCTGGCCCGGGTTGCCGGGGTTGGCCGGCGGGGCCGGCGGCGCGTCCGGGTTGGACGGCCGCGCGATCTCCAGCGGAGCCGACGCCGGGCCGGTCGGCATGTCGGGCACCTTGAGCGGGCTTGCCGGCTCGATCAAGCCGCCGGTCTTGTCGCCTGCGATCTCCTTGGCGAACATCGACGTGTTGCCGGCCTTCTCCTTGGGGCCGTCCGCCGGCGCGTTCTGCTTGGCCGCGCGATCCGCCGCGACCAGGGCCATGACCAGCACGAACGACAGCAGGACGCCGCCGAGGATGTACATGGGCATGTTGTTGACGCGACGGACGCCCGCCTTCTTGGACACTTCGCCAGGCGAAGCGTCAGGTGCCATCTGATCGGCGTTTTCTGTCATGGCGTCACTCCTTGCGCACCCAGTACCCGGCCGGCGCGAACGTGCCGTTTTGCGCCAGGTAAGGGCGGGTGATGGATTGATTGCCGACCATCAAGGTCAGGCGGTACAGGTTCGAGTCGCCAGCCTGGTCGAGCACGTAGCGCAACGGCAGGCCGCCCGACGCGGCCGTGGTGGCCGGTGCGCTCGCCTGCGATGCCGCCGAGGCCGGGGCCTGCGTGGAAGCGCCGGCCGGGGCGTACTCCAGGAGGGCATAGCCCTTGTCGCGCAGCGACTTGACGAGCGCCTGGCCGAACGGATCGGGCGTCGGCTGTTGCAGCTCCAGGCGCGTGCGCGCCGGCGCGTACAGCGTGGCGAGCTGCTGCACCGCGTCGGTGGCGAGCTTCTGCTGATCGAGCGCGGCCGACTGGACGAAGTTGCCGTACTGGCTGGTGGTTGCGCAGCCGCCGAGGCCCAGGGCGAGGGCGAGCAGCGCGAGAGAGACGATCTTGCGCATGGTCACTTCCTCCGGCTGATGGTCACGCGGTCTTGGCTACTGCCAACACCGGCAATCAGGATCGCGCGGTCAAACACCGTGTCCACGATGTAGCGATTGCCCTGCACGCGGTAATTGACCAGCACCGTTTCGTCGTCGGTGAACAAGCCGCCCTCTTTGCGCACGACCAGGAGCGTCGGCGCTTCGGTCTGCTGCATCGTGCCGGGCATTTCGATGATGGTCTTGCGGCCATCGTTGTAGACGCGCACAGGCTTCCAGCTCGCCGACCCGGACAGCTCATAGTCGAACGAGAGATCGCCCAGGTACTCGCCCGTCGCCGGCAGGGTGTTGTCGGTGCGTTCCTGCTTCTCGCGGCGCTGGATCGCGTCCCACTTGGCTTGCGCTTCCTCGGGGTACGTGAACGAGACTTGCGGCATGTACTCGGTGCGATGCGAGCGCAGGCGGAAGTGGTAGCTGCGGCGGTTCGTGGTCACAACCAGGCTGGTTTCGAGGCCCACGTCCATCGGCTTGATGATGAGGTGCTGAACCTCGGTCGCGCCGCTGCCGGTGATGGCCGGTTCCACCGTCCACCTGGCCGTGTCGCCCAGGTTGATCGAGTTCACTTGTTCGCCGGGCTGCAAGGCCACGTCGCACACCTGGAGCACCGCGCAAACGATGCTCGGCTGCTGCGCGCCGTACACGAACTTGATGGCACCGCCCGAGCCGGCCACCGGCTTGATGCCGGTCGCCGACCCCGCTTCCCACCGTTTGGCGATGGCGAGCGCCGCGCGCTCTTGAGCGGTCAGCGTCGGGTTGGTCTTGTTGAAATACTTGTCGGCAATGTCGTCGCCAGGGGCGGCCAGAGCCAGGGAGGGCACCGCCACAGCAGCGCCCACGATCAAAGCGGAGAGGGTTTTCTTCATGGTGGATGACCTCGAATTCATTGGATGCGGGACCAGGAGTAATCACGCACGTAGATGCTCAACGGGTTGTTCCGCAGTTGCTCATCGGTGGTGTTGGGCGTGACCTCGGCGATGTAGGTAGTCACGAGCGCGCGCCAGGTGACGGGCTGACCTTTCAGCGTGCCTTGGCGGTCGCGCGTGGTTTCCACCCACTCGACTTGCCAGGTGTCGGGCGTTTGCGGGATGACGGTCTTGATCTCGACGCTGACCATTTCCTTCTCGGCGCGCTTGAACGGGCTGGAATCGGGCGTGCCGTTCAACCACTCGTTCATCTTTGGCGTCGCCGGATCGTTGGGGGCGAGCATCGAGTACGCCTTGAACACGCACTTGCGCTGCAAGGCCACGTCAGGCGACACCATGCGCGCGCAGCTCATCCAGTCCGCAACGGCGGCGTGGATGACACGCGGATCGGCCTTCCCTGCGGCCTGCACCGGGCCGGCGGCCACCGTCTGGCCCAGCTTGTCCACCTCGACCACGTAGGGGATGAACTTCGACTGGCTGCCGATGTGGATCACGCCACCCACGCCGGCCAGCGCGATCAACAGCGACAGGATGCCTATCACCTGCCAGGTTTGGCGCTGCGAGACGACGCTGCCCACGTGATCGTTCCAGGTGCGGCGCGCGGCCAGGTAGGGGTTCTCGGCCTCGCCCGCACGGCGGCCGCCGGCGAGCGGTTCCTTCGAGCGGCGCGGATCGCGCGGCTCGGCGGAGTTGGCGGGCTTCTTGAAGATCAAGCCCTTGAGGGTGTCGGCGATGCTCATGCGGCCTCCAGGTAGTCGTTGAGATTCAGCCCACGGCCGGCCAGCCACTCATGCACCCATTCGTGGCCGAACTTGGCTTCGAGGCTCTTGATGGTGGCGACCGATTCCTTGTCGGACGCACCGACGAAGGCCAGGGCCATCGGCCCCAGGGCAAGGTCATAGAGACGGCGGCCGTTCTCCGAGACGTAGTAGTACTGACGCTTCGGAATGGCAGTCGCCAGGATTTCGATCTGACGCGCGTTGAGGCCCATACGGCGATAGAGCGCCGATGTGTCCTCATCCCTGGCGTAGACGTTAGGCAGGAAAATCTTGGTCGCGGTCGATTCCACGATCACGTCCAAGATGCCCGAGTTGGCCGCGTCGGAGAGGCTTTGCGTCGCCATCAGCACAAGGCAGTTGGCCTTGCGCAGCACCTTGAGCCATTCCCTGATCTTGGCGCGGAACGCGGGGTGGCCCAGCATCAACCAGGCTTCGTCCAGGATGATGACGGAGGGCTGGCCTTTCAGTGCGCGCTCGATGCGGCGGAACAGGTAGAGCAGCACCGGCAGCGCGAACTTCTCGCCCAGGTTCATCAGCTCTTCGATCTCGAACACCGTGAAGTCGGACAGCGACAGGCCGTCCTCTTCGGCGTCGAGCAGGTGGCCCATCGAGCCGTCCACCGTGTACTGCTTGATGGCCTCGCGGATCGCCTCGTCCTGAATCGTCACCGAGAACTCGGAGAGCGTGCGCGCGCCGCTGGCGTGCATGCTCATGATCGCGTTGCCGATCTCGTTGCGCTGCGCCGGCGTGGTGTTGACGCCGTTCAACGCCAGGATGGTGTCGATCCACTCCATCGCCCAGGCCCTATCCCCCTTCGTTTCGAGGAACTGGAGCGGGCAGAACGCCAGGCGGTCATCGTCGGCGGCCACCGTGAAATGCAGGCCGCTCTTGCCCTTCGTGGCCGCGCGGATGCCGGCCGCGAGTGGGTACATCGACATGCCCTTGTCGAAGGCGTAGATCGACATGCCGGCGTAGCGACGGAGCTGCGCGGCGATGATGCCCAGGTGCGTCGATTTGCCTGCGCCGGTCGGGCCGAACATGAAGGTGTGGCCCAGGTCGCGCACGTGCAGGTTCAGGCGGAACGGCGTAGCGCCCACCGTCACGCAGTGCATGAGCGCCGGCGACAGCGGCGGGTACATCGGGCACGGAGCCGTGGCGCTGCCCGTCCAGATCGAGCTTGTCGGCAGCAGGTCGGCCAGGTTCATCGTGTTGATGAGCGGCCGGCGCACGTTCTCGACGCCGTGGCCGGGCAAGCTGCCCAGGTACGCATCGAGCGTGTTGATCGTCTCGATACGGGCCGCGAAGGCCAGGCGGTTGACGGCCTTCTCGACCAGGAGCGCGGAGGCCGCCAGGCGCTCCCGATCCTCGTCCATCAGCACGACTACGCTGGTGTAGTAGCCGGCCGCCACCAAGCCGCTGTTGACCTCGGCGATGGCCGCCTCGGCGTCGCCGACCATCGCGGCCGCGTCCTGGTTGATCGAGCCGGTATTCGTGTTGAACACCTGATCGAAGAAGCCGCGAATCTTCTGCTTCCACTTCTTGCGGAACTTGTCCAGGTGCTTCAAGGACTCGTGCTGATCCATGAAGATGAAGCGGCTCGACCAGCGGTATTCGCTGGGCAGCTCGGCCAGGGCCGAGAGCACCCCAGGCGTTGACTCCAAGGGGAAGCCTTCGATGGCGACCACCTGGATGAACTTGCGCCCGATCTTGGGCACGACGCCGCCCCACAGCTCTTGCCCGCCGATTACCGCATCGAGGTACATCGGATTGCTGGGCAGCATGACCGGGTGATGGAGGCCCGTCACGCAGAACTGCAACCAGCTCAGGAAGTCATCGTGCGTGACTTCCCTGCCCTCTTCCGACACGACTTTTTGGCCGCGCAGGCGCGTCATCTTGACCGCCGAGGACAGGCGCGATTCCAGGCTGGTGATCTCGCGCTTGAACTGCGCAATCAGGCCCGTAGTGCGCGCCGTATGGTCGGGAGCCACCGCATCGTCATCGAACATGAGTTCGACAAACTTGCGCTGGGCCAGCACTGGCGGGAACCACGTGACGGTCAGGACAAAGTAGCCCTCGAACATCGCGCCCAGGCCCTCGAACAAGCGCCGGCGTTCCTCGTCAATGGCGAAGGAAACGGAGTCGGGGAACGATGACACGCCCCGCTCCGAGTAGTTCGGCGCAGGCCGACGCACAGCATCGACATGCACCATCCAGCCGTTCCCCAGGCCCGCCAGGGCCTGGTTGATGCGGAACGACACCATTTCCCGCTGTTCCTCGGTGCTGCTGGCGTTGTCATCACCCTTGTACAGCCAGGCGGCCATAAAGGAGCCGTTCTTGCCCACGATCACGCCGTCATCGACCACGGCGGCGTAATTGAGCAGATCGGCCAGGCCGGCATCCTTGGCGCGATGCTTCTTGAGCTTCAGCTCGGCATCGACAGCCCGGATGCGGGCAAAGAGGATGAGCAACAGAACCGCACCGAGCACAGCAATGGCAATTGCGATTGCTTCGATCATTTGTATTGCTTCCCTTGACTCGGCGTGTTGTCACGGAAGGGCGTGCTGCGAGCCGGGTAGTACGGCTTGTACCGGCGGTGCCGCAGGTACACGTGTCGCAGCTTCGGATCGGCCTTCGCCATGAGGCGCAGCGCGAAGAGCGCGCCGAACCACAAGGCGATGCCGAACACCGTTGCCCTCACTTCTTGGGCGCTGAAAATCAGCGCGCCGGCCAGCAGGCCCGAGAACATCACCAGCTCACGATCCCCGCCCATGAACAGGTTTTCTCGGTTGCCGGCCCTACGGATGGGGATCGCGCGCAGAGCCATGACTTACCCCGCGATGTGGCCGCGCTCGGCCCAGCGCATGACGGCTTCGCCGGGGAAGCCGGCCACGTCCAGCGCGGCGACCTTGACCTGGTGCAGCGCGCCATCGGTCAGGGCGGCGATTTCCGCGCCACGGCCGAAGAACGTGCTCATCATGTTCTGCGCGCCGACCAGCAGGGCCATGACCAGGACGATGAAGATCAACGTGCGGAAGAAGCCGTTGAGTTCGCCGCCGAAGATCAGGATGCCGCCGGCGACCACGATGCCGATGATCGACAGCGCGAAGGCCACCGGGCCGGTGACGGAGTTGCGGAGGTTGGTCAGCCAGCTCTCATACGGCAGAGAGCCGCCGGTGCCCTCGGAGGCGAATGCGTGCTGGGGGGCCAGCAGGAAGAACGCCAGGAGGGCGAAGAGGCCCATGTAGAACAGGGCGTTGCGGTTGAGGCGGAATGCCGGGAAGGTTGCTTGCATTGGTCGTAACTCCTAGTCAGAGGGTTTTGGTGATGTACTGGCCGTTGGCGAACCCGGAAACCTCCAAGATTTCCTGGATGCGCCGCGAGCCTTCGACGCGGGCGATATGAACAACCACGTGAACCGCCTCGCCGATAAGCGGTTCAATGGGTTTCGGGGAATCGGGGTGCATGCTGATGAGCATGGCGAGCCGATCCAATCCAGCTTTGGCGTTGTTTGCGTGCAGGGTTGCAGCACCTCCTTCGTGCCCGGTGTTCCAGGCCATCAACAGATCAAGGGCTTCGGGGCCGCGCACCTCGCCGACCAGGATTCGGTCGGGGCGCATGCGGAGGGTGGTTTTCAGCAGCGCCGTCATGTTCACGTCGATGCTGGTGTGGTACTGGACGTAGTTCTCGGCGGCGCACTGGATTTCGCCGGTGTCCTCGATGATGAAAACCCGCTCGGTCGGGTCTTGAATCACCATCTCGTTGATGATCGCGTTCACCAGCGTGGTCTTGCCCGAGCCGGTGCCGCCGATCACAAGGATGTTCCGGTGCGCGCGCACCGCTGCAATCAATGCCTCGCGCTGCGGCGCGGTCATGATTCCGCGTTCGACGTACTGATCGAGCGTGAAGATGGCGACGGCCTTCTTCCGAATGGCGAAGGTGGGTGCGGGCACAACCGGCGGGAGCTGGCCGGCGAAGCGACTGCCATCAAGGGGCAGCTCGCCTTCCAGGATCGGCTTGGAGCGCGTGACTTCCTTGCCGTGGTAGCCCGCGATGGTTTCGATGATGGCTTGCGCCTGCGCGACGCGCAGCGTGCCGATGCACTTCATCGGCTCGCCCAGGCGTTCGAGCCAGAGCTTGCCGTCCGCGTTGAGCATGATTTCAACGGTCTTGGGATCGTTGAGGGCGGCCAGCAGCTCCGGCCCCATGTCGCGTTCGAGCTTCTTCTTCGCCCGTTCCTTGATGCTGTTGTGTTCTGGTTTCTGGTCGGTCATTCCGTATGCCCTGTATGCCGTTGCGTTTCGCGCATTCTACACAGGTTCATACGATATACCGAACTAATTTCGACCGCAACACCGAAGCGCACAAGGGTGACTTCGGCCGCGACGTTGCATCGCGGATTGCAGGGGCGAAAGAGGCGACAACGCGGCGCATGCTCCGTGCGCCCTCGCGCCGAACCCGTGGCGTTTGCGTTATGGGTTGTCCGGGGGTTGAGCCACCCCGGCGGGCTTTAGCGGCTAAAACTTGGCTGGCTCTTGTGGCTCAGTTCCGCGCCGCTTCCCTTCCCTTCTCACATCCTGGCGTCAACTCCCTCTAAGTTTCTTCCTTGTCGCTTCGCCCCACTTCTTGACGATGAACGCCTGGTGTTCTGGCAGCACGGCCGCCACGCGCTCGAAGCCTGGCGGCAGGCTTCGGGGTGCCTTGCCGCCGGCCAGGGTGTCAAGGGCTTCTTTGTCCAGGTCGGTCGATTCAAGCAGGAGCGGCAGGGGAGTTTCAAGGGCCTGCGCAATGTCCTCCATCACCTTTAGGGAGGGGTTGGCTTTGCCAGTAGTGAGATCGGACAGGAAGGAGATCGAAACCCCCGACCTGTCCGATAGCTCCTTTTTCGTCATGTGCCGCTCATCGAGCAGCCGGAGCACGTTCGTGAAGAAGATGTAGTTGTACAAGGCCCGTATGCCTTCTCGGTGCGGGCGGCAGAAAATTTTAGCCGCTAAAGTTCTTGACCACGGACGCAGGTTTAGCTAAACTGACGACTCCATTAGCGAAAGGAGCATGACGAATGAGCCACAACCTGTTCCAGTTTATCGGTAATCTTACCCGCGATACCGACGTTCGCCATAGCGAAAACAGCGCCCGCGCCGTTTTCGACCTGGCTGTCAATCGCGTGTGGCGCAACGCAGCCGGTGCGAAGCAGGAGCAGACGGACTTCTTCCGCATCAAGTCGTTCGGCGGCCTGGCCGAGAACGCGGGCAAGTACCTGGGCAAAGGCTCCAAGGTGTTCGTCCAGGGCCGCATCGAGCCGACGAAGTACGAGAAGGACGGCAAGACCGAATACGGCTTCGATTTCATCGCCGAGGAAATCGAATACCTGGACACCAAAGCGCCAGGCGGCGGCCAGTAAGGCCAGGCCCGGCCACGGCCGGGCAGTATGCTAGGAGGGAGATTAGATGCAGAACGAGTTCAACGAGCAGGAATACAGGCGCAAGCTCATCGAGGGCGGGCTTAGCGAAGCCGACGCCACCGACCTTGCCGCCCGTACCGCCGCCGCTCGCAGGGACTCGGGCAGCGCCGGCGGGGCCTTCCGCCCCGCCGGTTCCCTCTTCGAGCTGCCGGCCACGGCCGGCGACAACGAGGCGGCTTTGCCGCCGAAGCTACCGACGCCGGCAAGTGCCGCCGTCGAGCGATCCGAGCGCATGGCGCAGGAATCGGCCGAGCTTGCGCGCACGATGGGCCTGCCGCCCGAACCGCGCACCGCCGTGAACAAGATGGCCGAGCAGATCGGCGCGCTGGCCCAGGACAAACGGAGTAGTGCGATGGCGACCAAGAAGCGAACGGCCGGCGGTGAGCTGGCCGAGAAGGTCAGCGAGGCCAAGCAGACGGCCTTGCTCAAGCACACGAAGCAGCAGATCAAGGACATGCAGCTCTCGCTGTTCGACCTGGCTCCCTGGCCGGATCACATGCGGGCACTGCCCAACGACTTCGGGCGGTCGGCGATCTTCACCGTCCGCAACAAGAAGGTGCCGCGCGCCGCGCTGCAAGGCCAGTCGATCTACCACGTCAACAAAGACGTGGAGATCACCTACACCGGGATCGAGCTGCGCGCCGACGACGACGAGCTGGTATTCGCCCAGGTGCTGGAGTACGCGAAGCGCACCGCGCTCGGAGAGCCGGTTTCCTTCACGTTCTACGAGCTTTGCCAGGACTTGGACTGGTCAATCAACGGTCGGTACTACACAAGGGCCGAGGAATGCCTGACGCGGCTCCAGGCGTCGGCCATGCAGTTCTCATCCCAACGCATCGGCCGGCTCGAATCGGTGTCGCTGATCCGGCGCTTCCGCGTCCTGGATCGCGGCAAGCGCACGTCGCGCTGCCAGGTCGAGATCGACGCCGAAATCGTGGTGCTGTTCGCCGGCGACCACTACACGAAATTCGTGTGGGAGAAGTACCGCAAGCTGTCGCCCACCGCGCGGCGCATGTTCGACTACTTCGCCACCCACAAGGAGCCGTACCCGCTCAAGCTGGAGACGTTCCGGCTGATGTGCGGCTCGGATTCCACCCGGCCGAAGAAGTGGCGCGAGCAGGTAGGCGAAGCGTGCGACGAGCTGCGCGAAAACGGCCTGGTCGAAAGTGCGTGGGTGAACGACGACCTGGTGCATTGCAAGCGGTGATCGCCCCCCTGCCCTCCCCTGGAGCCGCCCGAGATCGAGGCGGCTTTTTTTCTCGAGCATCGCCACTTCCGGCGAGGCAGGGGTCGTCTCAGAAAACGGAAAATAAAGCACGCTAAGGCATAGCCGAACCTGCCAAGCTTGCTCCACCCTGTAGTGACGCGATCAGCGGGCAGGAAACGTTCCCCCTTCGCGCATGGCAGGCGCACACCAACTCAGACAGCACGGCCTCCATGCGCGCCAGGTCAGCCATTTTCTCGCGCACGTCCTTGAGCTTGTGCTCGGCCAGACTGCTGGCTTCCTCGCAATGGGTGCCATCCTCCAGCCGCAGCAGCTCGGCGATCTCATCCAGGCTGAAGCCCAGCCGCTGGGCTGATTTCACGAAGCGCACCCGCGTTACATCCGCCTCGCCATAGCGGCGGATGCTGCCATAGGGCTTGTCAGGCTCCAGCAACAAGCCCTTGCGCTGATAGAAACGGATGGTCTCCACATTGACCCCGGCCGCCTTGGCGAAAACGCCAATGGTCAGGTTCTCCAAATTGTTTTCCATATCGCTTGACTCCGTACATGAGTACGGAAGTAAGGTTACGCTATCCAATTTCAATTCGAAAGGACAAGCGCATGTCTGAACCAAAAACCGGGCGCGGCGCGCTCTTCACTGGAGGGCTTGCCGCCATCCTCGCCTCGGCTTGCTGCCTCGGGCCGTTGGTTCTGATCGCCTTGGGGTTCAGCGGCGCTTGGATCGGCAACTTGGCGGTGTTGGAACCCTATCGCCCCATCTTTATCGGCGTGGCGCTGGTGGCGTTGTTCTTCGCCTGGCGGCGCATCTACCGGCAGGCAGCGGCCTGCAAACCGGGTGAGGTCTGCGCGATTCCCCAAGTGCGAGCTACTTACAAGCTCATTTTCTGGATCGTGGCCGCGCTGGTTCTGGTCGCGCTCGGATTTCCCTACGTCATGCCATTTTTCTACTGATCGGAGTTCACCATGAAGAAACTGTTTGCCTCCCTCGCCCTCGCCGCCGTTGTTGCCCCCGTCTGGGCCGCCACCCAGACCGTCACGCTGTCCGTACCGGGCATGACCTGCTCCGCCTGCCCGATCACTGTCAAGAAGGCGATTTCCAAGGTCGAAGGCGTCAGCAAAGTTGACGTGACTTTCGAGACACGCCAAGCGGTCGTCACCTTCGACGATGCCAAGACCAGCGTGCAGAAGCTGACCAAGGCAACCGCAGACGCGGGCTATCCGTCCAGCGTCAAGCAGTGAGTCACTGAAAACGGCACCGCAGCACAACGGACGTCATTGTCTGGCGCCACAAACGATAAAGGATCTGTTGCATGACCCATCTAAAAATCACCGGCATGACTTGCGACTCGTGCGCGGCGCACGTCAAGGAAGCGCTGGAAAAAGTGCCAGGCGTGCAGTCGGCGCTGGTGTCCTATCCGAAGGGCACAGCGCAACTCGCCATCGTGCCGGGCACATCGCCGGACGCGCTGACTGCCGCCGTGGCCGGACTGGGCTACAAGGCAACGCTAGCCGATGCGCCACTGGCGGACAACCGCGTCGGACTGCTCGACAAGGTGCGGGGATGGATGGCCGCCGCCGAAAAGCACAGTGGCAACGAGCCCCCGGTGCAGGTAGCGGTCATTGGCAGCGGTGGAGCCGCGATGGCGGCGGCGCTGAAAGCCGTCGAGCAAGGCGCGCAGGTCACGCTGATCGAGCGCGGCACCATCGGCGGCACCTGCGTCAATGTCGGCTGTGTGCCGTCCAAGATCATGATCCGCGCCGCCCACATCGCCCATCTGCGCCGGGAAAGCCCGTTCGATGGCGGTATTGCGGCAACTGTGCCTACGATTGACCGCAGTAAGCTGCTGGCCCAGCAGCAGGCCCGCGTCGACGAACTGCGGCACGCCAAGTACGAAGGCATCCTGGGCGGTAATCCGGCCATCACCGTTGTGCACGGTGAGGCGCGCTTCAAGGACGACCAGAGCCTTACCGTCCGTTTGAACGAGGGTGGCGAGCGCGTCGTGATGTTCGACCGCTGCCTGGTCGCCACGGGTGCCAGCCCGGCGGTCCCGCCGATTCCGGGCTTGAAAGAGTCACCCTACTGGACTTCCACCGAGGCCCTGGCGAGCGACACCATTCCCGAACGCCTTGCCGTAATCGGCTCGTCGGTGGTGGCGCTGGAGCTGGCGCAAGCCTTTGCCCGGCTGGGCAGCAAGGTCACGGTCCTGGCGCGCAATACCTTGTTCTTCCGTGAAGACCCGGCCATCGGCGAGGCGGTGACAGCCGCTTTCCGTGCCGAGGGCATCGAGGTGCTGGAGCACACGCAAGCCAGCCAGGTCGCCCATATGGACGGTGAATTCGTGCTGACCACCACGCACGGTGAATTGCGCGCCGACAAACTGCTGGTTGCCACCGGTCGGACACCGAACACGCGCAGCCTCGCGCTGGACGCAGCGGGGGTCACTGTCAATGCGCAAGGTGCCATCGCCATCGACCAAGGCATGCGCACGAGCAACCCGAACATCTACGCGGCCGGCGACTGCACCGACCAGCCGCAGTTCGTCTATGTGGCGGCAGCGGCCGGCACCCGTGCCGCGATCAACATGACCGGCGGCGATGCGGCGCTCGACCTGACCGCAATGCCGGCCGTGGTGTTCACCGATCCGCAAGTGGCGACCGTGGGCTACAGCGAGGCGGAAGCCCACCACGACGGGATCGAGACCGACAGCCGCACCTTGACCTTGGACAACGTGCCGCGTGCGCTCGCCAACTTCGACACACGCGGCTTCATCAAGTTGGTTATCGAGGAAGGCAGCCATCGGCTGATCGGCGTACAGGCGGTCGCGCCGGAAGCGGGTGAACTGATCCAGACGGCGGCTCTGGCCATTCGCAACCGCATGACGGTGCAGGAACTGGCCGACCAGTTGTTCCCCTACCTGACGATGGTCGAGGGGTTGAAGCTCGCGGCGCAGACCTTCAACAAGGATGTGAAGCAGCTTTCCTGCTGCGCCGGGTGAGAAAAAGGAGGTGTTCAATGAACGCCTACACGGTGTCCCGGCTGGCTCTTGATGCCGGGGTGAGCGTGCATATCGTGCGCGACTACCTGCTGCGCGGATTGCTGCGCCCGGTGGCGTGCACACCAGGCGGCTACGGCTTGTTCGATGACGCCGCCTTGCAACGGCTGTGCTTCGTGCGGGCGGCCTTCGAGGCGGGCATCGGCCTCGACGCGCTGGCGCGGCTGTGCCGGGCGCTGGATGCGGCGGACGGCGACGAAGCGGCCGCGCAGCTTGCCCTGCTGCGTCAGTTCGTCGAGCGTCGGCGCGAAGCGTTGGCCGATCTGGAAGTGCAGTTGGCCACCCTGCCGACCGAGCCGGCACAGCACGCGGAGAGTCTGCCATGAACAACCCCGAGCGCTTGCCGTCCGAGACGCACAAACCGATCACCGGCTACCTGTGGGGCGGACTGGCTGTGCTGACTTGCCCCTGCCACCTGCCCATCCTCGCTGTCGTGCTGGCCGGCACAACCGCCGGTGCTTTCCTCGGCGAGCATTGGGTCATCGCGGCGCTCGGTTTGACCGGCCTGTTCCTTCTGTCCCTGTCGCGGGCGTTGCGGGCATTCAGGGAAAGAGAATGAGCGCTTTCCGGCCGGATGGATGGACGACGCCGGAACTGGCCCAAGCGGTCGAGCGCGGGCAGCTTGAACTGCACTACCAGCCCGTCGTCGATCTGCGCAGTGGTGGGATTGTCGGCGCGGAAGCCCTGTTGCGCTGGCGTCATCCGACGCTCGGGCTGCTGCCGCCCGGCCAGTTCCTGCCTGTGGTCGAATCGTCCGGCCTGATGCCGGAAATCGGTGCCTGGGTGCTGGGCGCAGCCTGCCGCCAGATGCGCGAGTGGCGGAAGCTGGCGTGGCAACCGTTCCGGCTGGCCGTCAATGTTTCGGCGAGCCAAGTGAGACCGGGTTTCGACGGGTGGGTAAAGGACATGCTGGCTGATGCCGAGTTGCCCGCCGAGTCTCTTGAAATCGAGCTGACCGAATCGGTCGCATTCGGTAATCCGGCGATCTTCCCCGCCCTGGAAGCCTTGCGACAGATCGGTGTGCGCTTCGCCGCCGATGACTTCGGCACCGGCTATTCCTGCCTGCAACACCTGAAGTGCTGCCCGATTAGGGGTCTCCTCGTTTTCAGTGCAATAAGTGACGGTACGCAAAGCTAGCACTGGCGCGGGGGTGGTCTGGGTAGACCGTTGATTTCATTGACTTTCCTGTTCGCTTTGTAAACGGGTATGGTGGCCTCCCACTTTTGAGGTTCACGATGCAGGGTTGGCACACAACGTTTTTGGGGATGCGTGGGCTCCCCCGCGATATCAGCGACTTCGAGATGAAGGCATTTTTCACCTTCGATGGTGCCGAGCGCGACGCAATCAATGCACGCCGAGGTGATTCCCACAAGCTTGGTCTGGCGCTCCATATTGGTTTCCTGCGCATGAGTGGGCGTTTGCTCGGTGCCTTTCGGGTAATTCCAGTAGCCTTGTGGCGCCACCTTGGCAACGAGCTTGGCATTGCAGCACCAGAAGTCGCCTCGCTGAGAGCCATGTATGAACGCGGGCGCACGCTATTCGATCACCAACAAGTAGCCTGCACGGTCCTTGGATTCCAGTGGATGAGCGAGCACCAGCGCCGCTCACTGGTACGTGAACTGCGCGACGAAGTGGCGCGCTGCGCCGACCGCGATCAGCTACTCGTGCGGGCGCGTCAATGGCTGTACAAGAACAAGCTGGTGATCGTGCACGAGCGGGCAATTCGGACACTGATTGCGGCGGCACTTGCCCAGCTTGAAGTTGAAACAGGCACCGCCATCGCCGCCAGCGTTGATCCAGCAACACTTGATCGCTGGCGAGCCTCAGTTTCAGAGCTGCGCCCAGATGGACAAACCCAGCAGAGTTGGCTATGGGCTGCACCGGCGAAACACTCAACCCGCCAAATCAGCGAGGTACTGGAGCGCATCGACCTGCTTTACACGCTGGACGTTCATAAGCACCTGGCAGACATCCCCGATCTCATCTTGCGCCGCTACGCGCGCCGACTTGTCTCCAGGCCGCCCTCAGCCGGAGCCAAGATCAAAGAGCCAGCGCGCACCGTGGAGGTCGCATGCTTTCTTCGGTATTGCCTGTTCACCACCACAGACCAGTTGATCCTTATGGTGCAGCGCCGGATCGCCGATCTGTGGCGTCAGGCTGCCGCCGATGTCCCCGCTACCGTCAATTGGGCCGCAATGTACAAAACGCTGCTCGGCGAACTTGTTGCCTTGAGCGCGCAAGGTGCGGTGCCAGATGCTGAGTTGCGTGCCCGTCTTGAAGCCTTGATCACCGAAACCCAGAAACGCAAACCACCGAGCAGGGCCTCCCTGGTCCGCGAGGGATTGATTGATGGAATTCGCCCCGTGCGGTCGTTGCTCGTCGCCATTGCAAAGCTGCCCTGGCAGGCCACCGGCGAGCATCCTGCCATCGAGTACCTTGCCAAGCTGCAAGCTTTATATCTCAAAGGATCCAGAAAGCTGCCAGTTGAAGTGGTGGCACCAAGTCTGGGAATGATCTGGCAGGTTTCGATCTCCAGCCCAGACCGGGAACGGGCGTTTCAGGCGTTGGAGGTGGCCACCCTGTTTGCCCTGCGCCGCGCGGTGCGCAATGGCTCGGTCTGGATTGAGCACAGCCTGAGCTTTCGGGGTCGTGCGCGCTTGTTCTTCACGGACGAGCGTTGGCAGGCAGAGTCCAAGAAACACTATGCCCGTCTATCGTTACCCAGCAAGGCTGCCACTTTCTTGAAGCCTTTGCTGGCCAGAGTAACTGCCGGTGTCGATGCGGTGGCCGCTGCAGCCCGCAGTGGCGTACTGCGCGTGGATGATGAACTCCATTTGTCGCCATTGCCCGCAGAGGACGAAGACCCAGAAGTGACCAAGCTGCGCGCGGCTTTGGATCACCGCATCGGTGAGGTTCAATTGCCGGAAGTGATTCTGGCCGTTGACGCCCAGGTGCGCTTTAGCTGGATCATGCTCGGACGTGAGCCGCGCTCTACCGACGAGCTGCTGATGGTCTATGCCGGCATCATGGCCCACGGCACCAGTCTGACTGCGGTCGAATGCGCGCGCATGATTCCGCAATTGTCTGCCACCAGCATTCGCCAGGCCATGCGCTGGGCGCGGGACGAACGGCGTCTGAGCCAGGCCTGCCAGGCTGTGCTGGAATTCATGCAGCGACACCCGATTGCCGCCACCTGGGGGCGGTCCGATTTGGCATCTTCTGACATGATGAGCATGGAGACCACCAAACGGGTGTGGCAAGCCCGGCTTGATCCTCGGCGCAACACACCTTCCATTGGAATCTACTCCCATGTAAAAGACCGGTGGGGCATCTTCCATGCGCAGCCCTTTGTGCTCAATGAGCGCCAGGCGGGCGTGGCCATTGAAGGTGTCATCCGCCAAGAAAAGCTGGAGACCAGCCAGCTTGCTGTGGATACCCATGGCTACACCGACTTTGCCATGTCACATGCCCGTTTGCTTGGTTTTGATCTTTGCCCGCGGTTGAAGGAACTCAAACAGCGCCACCTCTTTGTGCCACGCGGCACCAAAGTGCCCGCAGAAATCGCTGCGGTGTGCGAAGCCAATGTCGACGTCGCTTTGATCGAAAAGCATTGGGATAGTCTGGTGCACCTGGCAGCCTCGGTCATGAGCGGACATGCCAGTGCGGTGGCAGCTCTTGCGCGGTTCGGTTCTGCCGCCCAGGGCGATCCAATCTATGAGGCTGGCGTGCAATTGGGGCGGTTGCTGCGTACGGCGTTTTTGGCTGACTACTTTGTCAAGGACGCTTTCAGGAACGAGTTGCGCCGGGTGCTCAATCGGGGCGAGGCTGTTAACGCCCTCAAGCGCGCCATTTATACCGGCCGGATCAGCCCGGCGCAGGCCAAACGTGTCGATGAAATGCAGGCTGTGGCCGATGCGTTGAGCCTGATGGCCAACATCGTGATGGCGTGGAATACCTCACAGATGCAGGCGGTCCTGGATCGCTGGTCGAACCGCCGCCAGGTCATTCCACCGGAACTGATCGGGAAGATTGCGCCCACCAGGCTGGAGAGCATCAACTTGCGGGGTGTGTTTCGCTTCCCGGTTGACCGCTATGCTGACCAAATCCTGCCTTCGCGGCCAAATGCATCGATAACTGGCACCAATGGATGAAACCGACCACGGTTTGACGCCACGAATCGCAGATTTGAAAGTGAACAGGAAAGTCAATGAAATCAACGATCTACCAACACCACCTCCGCGCCAGTGCTAGCTTTTCGTACCGTCACTTATTGCACTGAAAACGAGGAGACCCC